>NZ_ANKP01000277.1:0-129695 GCF_000319775.1 Cupriavidus sp. HMR-1 | reverse complement strand
GTGCTCGCAGGCACATGCCGTTCCGCAGGCGGCTCGCATACGAGCCGAAACCCCTGCTTCACCCTAGCCAGAACCGCTTCGCTTCATTTTGATAGCGCCTCTTAGTGGAGGGATAGCGGGTACGGATGACGCCCGATATCGCGAAACCCGGGCATGTGGCCGGCGGCGTGATCGAACGTGGCGACGTATTCGCAGCCCTCTGCGTGCGCGGCACGGTCGATCAGGCAATCGGCGAAACCGATGTTCCCCGACGCGAGCATCGCCAACGCGCGATAGACGACTGGAGCGGACTCGACCCGCAGCGCCCGGCTCCTGAGCAGGCGATAGATGGCCCGGATGATCTCGGGCCGCGAGCGGCGCCGCTGCAGCACCCATGCCAGTTCCAGGATGACCGCTGTCGACACGTAGCCGGGCCGCTGGGAGGTCAGACTGGCGACCAGACCGGCGGCGATCGGCGACTGTACGGCATCGTCGTCCAGGATCAGCCGCGCCAGCACGCAGGTGTCCAGCCCGATCATCCCTGACGCCCTCCAGGTTGGCCAGCGGCCAGTGGCCGGAAGAAATCCGTACTCGGCACATAGAACTCCACGCCCTGCTCGCGGTAGGTCTGAGCCAAGCAGCCGAACAGCGGGTTCGCCGATGCTCCGGCGTACGGCATGTCCTCAAGAGCCGGCCAGTCCCCCGCATTGACGACGGTGGTGGGGTCCCACCCCATGCTGGACATGAATTCCTCCATGACGGAGGATTTGATCAGCAGGTCGATCTGCCCGGGTGTCAGCGGCCGGCCGTCGTGCCGCATACAGCCCCGCAATGCCAGCAGATGGGGGCAGGGGCCTTCCGTGCCGGTCTGGCTGGCACGCCTGGAGGTACTGAATTCGATGATGTCATCCATGATGTGAACGGCTCCTTGGAGGTTGAGAGAGCGGCACCGCGGGTGCCGTGTTCGATACTCTGGGCCAGCGCAGCCGGGATGGATATGAGACGGATCTGAAAGGCCTCCCATGCAACCCCATCGCGATCCTCCGCCACCTGTTTCCCGCCTCGGGCCCGGCTTGGCTGTCCCATCACAAATCGTGATACCCCCATGCCAGTCAACGGGTTAGCAGGCCCTGAGCGGGCGGCTACAGTCCCGGACAGACTCCAGGAAGGCTCAGAAAGGCGTGTCAATTTCCACCCCCACCCCCAATCCCCGCACTCAGGACGCCCGGTCATGATCGACGTCCTGGTGATCGGCGGCGGCAATGCCGCCCTTTGCGCAGCGCTGATGGCCCGTGAAGCGGGCGCCAGCGTGATGCTGCTGGAAGCCGCGCCGCGAGAATGGCGCGGCGGTAATTCCTCCCACACACGCAATCTGCGCTGCATGCATGACGCTCCGCAGGACGTGCTGGTCGACGCGTACCCCGAAGAGGAGTACTGGCAGGATCTGCTGAAAGTGACCGGCGGCCTGACCGACGAGAAGCTGGCGCGGCTTGCGATCCGCGCGTCGTCGTCGTGCCGGGACTGGATGCGCAGCCATGGCGTGCATTTCCAGCCACCGTTATCTGGCGCGCTCCACGTGGCTCGCACCAATGCGTTCTTCATGGGCGGCGGCAAGGCGCTCGTCAATGCGTACTACCGCAGCGCCGAGGCGCTCGGCGTGCAGATTCGGTACAACGCCCCAGTCGACGCCATCGAGCTCGATGGCAGCCGATTCGTGGCGGCGCGTATCGGCGCCGAGCGGATTGAAGCACGCGCCTGCGTGCTGGCGGCCGGCGGATTCGAATCGAACCGCGAGTGGCTGCGGGAGGCCTGGGGCCAGAACGAGCGGGGCGAATGGCCCGCCGATAACTTCCTGATCCGCGGCACCCGCTTCAACATGGGCGTGCTGCTCAAGCACATGATTGCCGCGGGCGCCGACGCGATCGGTGACCCGTCGCAGTCGCACTGCGTGGCCATCGACGCGCGCGCGCCGCTCTATGACGGTGGCATCTGCACGCGAATCGATTGCGTCTCGCTCGGGGTCGTGCTCAACGCCAACGCGGAGCGGTTCTACGACGAAGGCGAGGACTTCTGGCCCAAGCGCTATGCGATCTGGGGCCGTCTGGTCGCGCAGCAGCCACAGCAGATCGGTTACTCGATCATCGACGCAAAGGCCGTCGGGCGCTTCATGCCGCCGGTGTTCCCGGGCGTGAAGGCCGATACGCTGCCGGAACTCGCGCGCAAGCTCGGGCTCGACGAAGCCACGTTCATGCGGACGATCAACGCGTACAACGCCGCGTGCCGGGTCGGCAAGTTCGACCACACGGTGCTGGACGATTGCCACACCGAAGGCGTGACGCCGTCCAAGACTCACTGGGCGCGGCCGCTCGACACCGCGCCGTTCTTCGGCTACGCGCTTCGCCCAGGCATCACGTTCACGTACCTGGGACTGAAGGTCAACGAAGAGTCGGCCGTGCATTTCGATGGCAAGCCGAGCGACAACCTGTTCGTGGCCGGCGAGATGATGGCTGGCAACGTGCTCGGCAAGGGCTATACCGCTGGCGTCGGCATGGCGATCGGCACCGCGTTCGGCCGGATTGCCGGCACGCAGGCCGCCAAGGCGGCAAAGGGCATGGCCAGGCGTGCCTCACAGGCATCAACGGAAAAGGAATATGCAACATCTTGAAGCGCTGACGCGCGAGGCCGCGGCATTGGCGCGCGGCGCGCTGCCGCTGACTGCAGACGAAGGCGAAGTGGCCCGCACCCTGCAGATCTGCAACGCCTGCCGCTATTGCGAGGGCTTCTGCGCGGTGTTCCCGGCAATGACGCGCCGGCTGGAGTTTCCCAAGGCCGATATCCACTATCTGGCCAATCTGTGCCACAACTGTGGCGCCTGCTATCACGCCTGCCAGTACGCGCCGCCGCATGAGTTCGCGGTCAATATTCCGCAGGCGATGGCCAAGGTGCGTGTGCAGACCTACGGCGACTACGCATTTCCCGCCGCGCTCGGCGGTTTGTACCGGCGCGCGGGGCTGACCACGGCGCTGGCGCTGGCTGGCGGCCTGGCGTTGTTCCTGCTGATGGTGCTGGCGATGCGTGGCAGCCTGCTGCACGCGCCGCTGGCTGGCAACTTCTACGCGATCTTCCCGCACAATCTGCTGGCAGTGATGTTCGGCGTGGTGTTTGTCTTCGCCATCGTCGCGCTGGGCATCGGGGTGACGCGGTTCTGGCAGCAGGTAACGCCCGGCACGCGAGCCAGTGATGACGGCGGTGCGGCCGTGGGCGGCGCCGCGCACGATGCGCTGCGGCTCAAGTATCTCGGCGGTGGGCACGGCGAAGGCTGCAACAACGAGGACGACGCGTTCACGCTGCTGCGCCGGCGCTTCCACCATTTCACGTTCTACGGCTTCATGCTGTGCTTTGCCGCGACGACGGTGGCCACGCTGTATCACTACCTGCTGGATCTGCATGCACCGTACGCGCTGACGAGCCTGCCTGTGCTGCTTGGCACGGTGGGCGGCATCGGCCTGCTGATCGGCACCGCCGGTCTGTTCTGGCTCAATGGGCGGCGCGACCCGCGCACCGGCGATCCGGATCAGAAGCCGATGGACCGTGGATTCATCGCGCTGCTGTTCCTGACCAGCGCGAGCGGGCTGGCGTTGCTGGCCTTGCGCGATACCGGCGCGATGGCCACAGCGCTGGCCATTCACCTCGGCATCGTCATGGCGCTGTTCCTGACGCTGCCGTACGGCAAGTTCGCGCATGGCATCTACCGCTGCGCGGCGCTGCTGAAGTACAACATCGAAAAGCGCCGGCCGAGCGATCTCGCGCTGGGCGCCGACTAAGACATCGAATCGAATCAAGAAACCGAAAAGGGAGACAGGATCATGACGAAACCGGGTGTGCTGAACATCCCCTCGATGCGCGGCCAGTGCAGCGACACGGAGTGGCAAGCGCGCGTCGATCTCGCCGCGTGCTACAGGCTGGTCGAGCTTTATGGCATGGCCGACATGATGGCCAACCACATCTCGGTGCGCGTGCCGGATGAAGAGGATGCGTTCCTGATCAACCCGTACGGCATGATGTACGAGGAGATCACCGCATCGTGTCTGATCAAGGTGGACCACGCGGGCAACATCCTGTCGAAGCCGGACTTCGGTTCGCTGAACTACGGCATCAACAAGGCCGGCTACGTGATTCACAGCGCGGTGCATCACGCGCGGCCCGAGGTGGCGTGTGTGATTCATACCCATAGCTGGGCATCGATGGCGGTGTCGTCCCTGGCGTGCGGCTTGCTGCCGATCACGCAGACAGCGATGCGCTTCCTGAAGATCGGCTATCACGACTACCAGGGCGTGGTGCTCGATACCGCCGAGCAGGCGTCGCTGCTTGAAGACCTGGGCAAGGGCGAGGCGCTGATCCTGCGCAATCACGGTGCCCTGACCGTTGGCAATACCGTGGGCGAGGCGTTTAACTGGATGCATCGGCTCGAGTTGGCCTGCCGCTCGCAGGTGGCGGCGATGTCGTGCAACACGCCGCTGCAGCAGGTGTCGGCGGACGTGCTGGAAGCCACGTGGAGTAACTATCAGCCGGGCACGCGCCGTCCGTATGGCGTCATGGAGTGGCCAGCGTTGCTGCGCAAGCTTGATCGCCTGGACCCGAGCTTCCGCGACTAGGAAGCCGAATTAACGCATTCCCGTATCCCCGCCTTACCGCCTTACCGCGTTACCGTTTTACCGCATCACCGTTGCACCTGAAGAAGAAGGCCTGAATGCCATCCAACGCCCGCAGAGGCGTGGATGGCTAGTGGCGAACCGGCGGGATCTGTGCCCCGAATCGCGGGTCCCGACTGGTGGCATGGCGCCGGGCCCGCGCAAGATCGTCCCGGTGCGCATAAGAACTATATAAACAAGAGAGACAAGACATGCATCGATTCGCCCCCGTTCGATGGCTGGCTACTGCATTGGCCGCCACTGGTTTCACGTTCGCCGCGCAGGCGTCGGCGCAAGGCACTCCGTATCCGGCCAAGCCCGTGCGTGTGGTGGTGGCCTTCACCGCAGGCGGTACCACCGACATGCTGGCGCGCAGCGTCAGCCAGCAACTTGCCCAGCGCTTCAAGCAATCCTTCGTGGTGGACAACCGTCCCGGCGCGGGCGGCAATATCGGCACCGAGTACGTTGTCCGATCGCCGGCCGATGGCTACACGCTGCTGGTCAACTCGGTGGGGCCGATCTCGATCAATCAGACGCTCTACAAGCGCCTGAACTACGACCCGCTGGCCGATCTGGTGCCGGTGGTGCAGATCGCCGACGTGCCGAACGTGCTCGTCGTGCCGGCCGCGCTGCCGGTAAAGAACTTCGACGAGTTCGTGGCCTATGCCAAGGCGAACTCGGGCAAGCTCAACTACAGCTCGACCGGGGTGGGGACGTCGTCGCATCTGTCGGGCTTCATGTTCAGTGAACGCATCGGTGCCCAGGCCACTCATGTGCCTTACAAGGGCGCCGATGCGCTGAACGACCTGCTCTCGGGGCGCGTCCAGTTCATGTTCGCCACGATTCCATCGGTGATCTCGCAGATCCAGGCTGGCAAGCTGCGCGCGCTGGCGGTGACTAGCGCAAAGCGTTCCCGCTCGCTGCCGGATCTGCCGACGGTGGCGGAGAAGGGCTTCCCTGGCTTCGAGGCTGGCTCCTGGTTCGGCTTCTTCGCACCGAAGGGCACGCCGGCCGAGGTCGTCACCCGGGTCAATCAGGCCGTAAATGACATCCTGCCATCGCTGCAGGCGCAGATGGTTCGTGAAGGCGCCGATCCGGTCGGCGGCTCGCCGCAGCAGTTCGGTGATTTCACGCGCAAGGAATATGAGAAGTGGAAGGTCGTGGTCAAGGCCTCCGGTGCCACTGTCGATTGAAATTCAGACATGTCTCAAACTCAGCCGAAGTCTCTAGAAGCCGTCCAGCCATTGCGCATCCTGTTGTCCGAACTAACGCTGAGGGAGCATCGCGCCGCGATCGATCTGGCCATGGACGGCACGCCGTGGCTGCCTGTACTGGCGCCTGCCACTGATGATCCGAAGGGTGTCGATGTCGATATCGCCTTCGTGTCGCGCGATGTGACCGGGCTATCGACCAAGCATCAGATCCTGCCGGACACGCAGCGCTTCTACTCGGCGATGCTCGAGGCGCCCGCGCTGCGATGGGTGCATGTGCATTCGGCCGGCGCCGATCGCGCCGTGTTCGGCCAGTTGCGGCAGCGCGGGGTAACGGTCACCACGTCTTCCGGCGCCAATGCGGGAGTGGTGGCGCAAACCGCGCTGGCGGGATTGCTGGCGCTGGCGAGGCATTTTCCGCTGCTGCTCGCCGCCCAGCGCGAGCAACGCTGGGCCCCGTTGCTCGGCACGGGATTGCCGCGTGACGTGCGGGGGCAGACCGCAACCATTGTGGGGTGGGGCCCGATCGGGCAGCAGCTCGGTGCCATGCTGCGCCTGCTCGGCATGTCGGTGGCCGTGGTCCGGCAACAGCCGACGCCGGCTGGCGAAGGGTTCGAGACTTTTACGTTCGATACCCTGCACGAGGTGCTTCCCCGTACGGACTGGTTGATACTGGCCTGCCCTCTGACGGACCGGACGCGTGGGCTGGTCGACGGCGCGGCCCTGCGGCGATTGCCGGCTGGCGCGCGGCTGGTCAATGTGGCGCGTGGAGAAGTGGTGGACGAGCCAGCGCTGATCGACGCACTGACAGAAGGAAGGTTGGACGGCGCATACCTTGATGTGTTCGCGCATGAGCCATTGCCGGCGACGTCGCCGCTATGGTCGTTGCCGAACGTCATTGCCACGCCGCATAGCGCCGGTTTCTCGGACGGCAATGCGGCGCGTGTGGTCGACATCTTCCTGGACAATCTTCGCCGTCGGTTGGCGGGTCAGACATTGCGAAACGTCTCAGCCTAACGGCAAATTGGAAGGGGTTGCAGAAAAGGCTGCAAACCGATGCGGGAAGTTGCGGAGTTTTCAGCAACCTTGTCGCTGCGTCGACATGCACAATAGCGACAGCCGATTTTCTGTTGCCACGTACCGTGTCCATGCCTGCCAATAAACCGCCGTTGCCGCGCGTCATCGTCGCGGAGGATCATCCCGTATGCCTGCTCGTGCTGGAGGACCAGCTCAAGGGCATTGGTGGCTGCGAGGTGGTGCTCTGCGAGGACGGTGCCGACGCGCTCAGGGCGCTGGAAAGCGGCCCGGCCGCGCTGCTGCTGACGGACCTCAGCCTGCCCGGCATCGAAGGACTGGCGCTCGCGCGCAGAATCCGCACGGGCAAGGCGGGGCAGGTGGCCCCCGACCTGCCCATCGTCGCCATCACGGCCACCGCTGGACCCGAGGAGCGACTCGCGTGCCTGGAGGCCGGCATCGGCATGGTGCTGACGAAGCCGGTCAGCTACGAGACGCTCCAGTCGGTCCTGGGCCACTACCTTTGGAAAGACGACCAGTACGACCAATACGATAAATAGCGCCAACTACATATTGAGCGCCCGCTTCCGCACCGCCAGCGCAGCCTCGCGCATGACCTCGGAGAGTGATGGATGTGGGTGGCAGATCATGCCGATGTCCTCCGATGCCGCCTTGAACTCCATGGCGACCACGGCTTCGGCGATCAGATCCGAGGCATTGGCGGAGATGATGTGCACGCCCAGGATTTCGTCGGTCTTGGCGTCCGCGATCATCTTGATGAAGCCATCCGGATGTCCGATCCCAAGCGCGCGGCCGTTGGCCATCATCGGGAACTGGCCGGAACGGAACTCGCGGCCTTCCGCCTTCAACTGGGCTTCTGACTTGCCCACCCAGGCGATTTCGGGCTCGGTGTAGATCACCCACGGAATGCAGTTGTAGTCGATGTGTGGCTTCTGGCCGTCGATGACCTCGGCGGCCATGACGCCTTCGTCCTCGGCCTTGTGGGCGAGCATCGGGCCGCGCACGACATCGCCGATCGCGTAGATGCCCGCCACCGGGGTGCGGCACTGGTCGTCCACGGGGATGAAGCCACGCGCGTCGGCGGCCAGGCCCACGGCATCCAGACCCAGATTGTCGGTGTTCGGCACGCGCCCGATCGACACGATCAATCGGTCCGCGACGAGTTTCTGTTCCGCGCCGTCCTTGTCCTTGTAGGCGATGCTGACGCCCTTGGCGGTGGCTTCGATATTGCCGATGTCGACACCAAGGTGGATCGTAAGCCCCTGCTTGCCGAACTGTTTGGCGGCTTCCCTGGCCACAGCTTCGTCAAGCGCGCCGAGGAATGTGGGCAGCGCTTCCAGCAGCGTGACTTCGGACCCGAGCCGTCGCCAGACCGAGCCGAGTTCGAGACCGATCACCCCGGCGCCGATCACCGCGAGTTTCTTCGGCACCGAATCGAAGGACAGCGCGCCCTCGTTGTCGGAGACGATCTTGTTGTCGACCGGCACGCCCGAAAGATGGCGAGCCTTCGAACCCGTTGCGATGATGACGTTGCGTGCCGTATGCGACGTTGTCTCGCTGCCGTTGCTGGCTTCCACGGTGATCATGCCATCCGCGGCCCGCCCCTTGAACTTGCCATGGCCCTTGATCCAGGTGACCTTGTTCTTACGGAACAAGAACTCCACGCCACCGGTGAACTTGTCGACGATCGCGGCCTTGCGCTGGATCATCTGCGGCAGATCGAGCGTGACGCCCTTGACCTGCACGCCATGTTCGGCCAGCCCATGCTTCGCTTGCTCGAAGTACTCGGACGAGGCGAGCAGCGCCTTGCTTGGAATGCAGCCGACGTTCAGGCAGGTACCGCCGAGCCGTGGCTTGCCAGCGTCGTCTTTCCATTCCTCGATGCAGGCTACCGTCTTGCCTAGCTGGGCCGCACGGATGGCGGCGATATATCCACCCGGGCCGGAGCCGATCACGATCACGTCGAAGTCGGCCTTGGCCGATGCCGGGGCACCAGCGCCACCTGATGCCACGGCGGCCACCGGAGCAGGGGCAGGTGCGGGCGCTGGGGCGGATGCCGGCGCTGCAGCCGCCACGGGAGAGGCTGCAGCGACTGCTTTGCCCTCGGTGTCGACCACCGCGAGCACGTCGTCCGTATGGACCGTGGCGCCATCGGGCTGGACGATCTTTGCCAGCACGCCGTCGGCCGGACTTGGCACCTCCAGTGTGACCTTGTCGGTTTCCAGTTCCACCAGGATCTCGTCGCGTTTGACGGCCTCGCCGGCTTGCTTCTTCCACTGCATCAGCGTGGCTTCCGAGACGGATTCGGACAACTGCGGCACTTTCACTTCGATCGCGGCCATGGTTTTTCCTTGCAGGTCTCTTGTGACGAAAGCTTCCAGTCTAGGAGAGCACGCCAAGGATGCCAGCCGAGTTGCGCAGTGGTGACTTCGACGCGCGCAAATGGGGTGTCTGCGTCACTCGTTGGCCGGATCGATCGGGAGGACGCCATCCCCCGAGATGCAGCGTCGCCGCTATCGGCAAAATGACTCGGCAGGAAGGCGTTGGGCTTCCTAAGCTATGGGAAGGATTGGAAGAACAAGATGCACCGGGAGGTCGCCATGACTCCAGATCTCAATGCGCAGGTCCGGCGCGTCGCGTCGGTCATGCTGCTTCCGTGGTGCGCCGCCTGCGCGTATCCGGAAGTTCATTCCCAGGCCTGCCTCTCGGGCGTCGATGTGTACGAGGACGTGGCCTATGACACCGGCGCCAGCCGCGTGACGTTCTCGGGATCGGACACCGGCACCGGTGAGCCGTGCAGCGATACGATTGCTGGCCACGGCGGATTCTGGGTTGCCAGCTTCGACCGCACGGCGCCGCCGCCAGCCGAGCCGGGCGCCGTTGTCGATACGAGCACTGTGGTGGAGGCGACCGTCATCGGGGGCGAATGGCACTGGTGGCAAGCCGATGGCACCCTGCAGAGCGGCGACGTGATGGGCGGGCAGGTGATACGTCCTGCAGAGCCGGGCGGCAGCGTCGGCATCTGCACCAATGGCGCGGCCATGATCGCCGTCACGCTCTCGGTCCATCAGCAGTATCCCGGCAGCGGCACCTTCGAGGGCTGCCTGGACGATACGGGGGTGGATACCACGATGCCGTGGATCGTCCATCCGCCGTCGATCCGGGGAAGCCTGAGGATGAACTCGCCGTAAGCGGGTGATCTTTCCACTCGCCCGGCCGGCGATGGCGCTACGACAGCGCCGGCCAGTGCGCGGCTTCCAGCGCCATCCTCGCCCCGAGCAGCAGAAGCACGCCGCCCGCCACAAGGCGCTGCGCCAGCAGCCAGCGTGGGTGGCTTCCCATCATTGCCGCGGCGCGGCCCGACGATATGGCGACGAGCGCGTTGACCGATGCGAAAGCGGCGGTCAGGGCCAGCCCCAGGACCAACGATTGCCTGAGGACGCCACCCGCCTGATAGTCGATGAATTGCGGCAGTATCGACAGGAAGACCAGCGCTAGCTTGGGATTGAGCAGGCTGGTCATCGCGCCCATCGTGAACAGGCGACGCGGCCGTTCGGCCTGGGTTGCCTGGACCTGAAGCGGGGACCGGCCGCCTGGCTTGAGCATCTGCCAGGCCATGTAGAGCAGGTAGGCTGCACCAGCGATGGCAAGCAGGCGCGCGGCGCCAGGAATCGCCAGGAACAGCGCACTGATGCCAAATGCCGCGCTGAGCATGTAGGTCATGTAACCGAGCATGACGCCCGCCAGTGAAGTCAGCCCAGCCCGGGTGCCTTGCGAGACCGAGCGCGCCATCACGTAGACCATATTGGGGCCCGGCGTGATTGCCAGCAGGCCGCCCACGGCCATGAATTCGTACATCGTTCTCATGCGCAGCACCTGGTCCAGAACCATCCTTGATCGGGAATGCTGGCAGTATCGGACCACGGGATAGCTAAGTAAAACGGATTATACTGATCCGATTATTCAGATTTACTGATGAAATGAAGAAGCTCGATCTCGACGTGATGGAGATGATCGTTGCCGTGGCCGATGCCGGGTCGTTCGCGCGCGCGGCGGAGACCCTGCATCGGTCGCCATCGGCCGTGAGCATGCAGATCAAGGCGATCGAGGACGTGCTCGGCAAACCACTCTTCACGCGCACCACGCGCAACGTCGCCCTGACCGAGGACGGCAGGACGCTCCTGGATTACGGACGGCATATGCTGGCCTTGCGGGAGGAGGCATGGTCGGCGGTGGTTCGCCCGGAGATTCGCGGGCGCGTCACGATCGGCGTTCCTGACGATTACGCGTCGTCGCTGCTACCTTCGGTCTTGCGCCGGTTCGCGGCGGCCCATCCGCGCGTGGAGATCCGTGTCATCGGGTTGCCCAGCCACGCACTGATTCCATTGCTGAAGGACAACACGCTGGATCTGGCCTGCATCACGAAGGCGCGCGGCGTCACCGGGGATTTCATCCGCCACGAGCCGATGGTTTGGGTCTCGGCCCGCAGTGGCCGACCCATCTGGCGGGAGCGTCCGCTCCCGATCGCCGTCTTCGCCCATGGCAGCGCCGCGAGAGCCGGCGCCATCGCAGCGCTGCAGCAGGCCGATATCCAGTATCGGATGTCGTATGAAAGCCCCAGTCTGCTTGGATTGATCAGCATGGTCGAGGCTGGACTGGCGGTGGCGCCGCTGGCCCGATGCAGCGTGCCGGCGCATCTCGCTGTGCTGGGGGAGCCCGAAGGACTGCCGCCGCTTGCGCCGCTGGAGGTCGTGCTGGCGCGTAGCGCGAAATCGGCGCGGCCACCGTGCGATTTTCTGGCGGAACAGATGCTGGCGGACTTGAAGGTCTGAGGTCCCGAACGGCTGACGCCCGGCGTGATCAGATGATGAGTCAGCGAAGAGCAGGGATAAGGGCGAAACTCACATACGCGAATCGAGGCGATTTTTCTCGTCCATGACTTGCTTCGGGCACGCCGTGCGTGGTCAGATACAGCGCTTCATTTCCCACGTCCCCACGTAATTGCAATATGACGAGCCCGATATCTACAACGCCCCCACGGCCCGCGACGCCAGACGAGATGATCGAGCGGTTCAGCGCGAGGGCTGTCGTCCACCGGGACCGATCCGGCCCTACAGAGATGGTCTGGCGCGAGATCGGTCGTGGCTCCCCCCTGGTGCTGATCCATGGCGGTCATGGAAACTGGATGCACTGGGTGCGCAATATCGAGGCGCTGAGCCAGCAGCACACGCTATGGCTGCCTGACCTGCCCGGTTTCGGTGAATCCGCCACGCTCGACGGCGATCCTCATGCGGATGACCGGCTGGATCGGCTGGTCGATACAGTGGCAGCCAGTCTGAGGCAGCGGTTCGGCGCGTCGGATGGATTCGCGCTGGCGGGTTTCTCTTTCGGTGGCGTTGTCGCGGCCCGCCTGGCAGCCGCGCTGCCGAATGTCGAGAAGCTTGCGCTACTGGGCTCTGCCGGGCATGGCGGTAAGCGGCGCCAGCGACTCGATATGGTCAACTGGCGCACGGAGGACCGCGAGCAGATGCTGCAGGGGTTGAGGCACAACCTCGAAGCACTGATGCTTCACGATCCGGCCAGCATCGACGCGCTGGCCATGGCGGTGCACGAACGGGCTTGCATGGCCACGCGCTTCCGCAGCAAGTCCATTTCGCGCGGCGGTCCGGTGCTCGGACAGGCGCTCGACAGCTATGGCGGAAAGACGCTGCTGATTTGGGGCGAGCATGACGTGACGGCTGACCCCGTGGAAGCGGCACCGCGCATCGCGGGACATCTGTCGGCTCGGCAATGGCATCTGGTTCCCGGCGCCGGGCATTGGGTGCAATACGAACGAGCGGACGAAATCAATCAGTTGCTGCTGCGGTGGTTCGCCAGCGGCGATGGCGAATTGCACGCTCGATAAGGCGCGCATTCGCCCGATTCTCCGTATCGCTGCTCTCCCCATATCGGTTCTCCGGGTTCGTTTCAAATACCGAAACGGTGGTCTGGCAATGCGTGGTCAAGTGTTTGATACTCGCCGCTGGTGCGTGTTCTGGTCGACGCAGATCGACAACGCGCACTCATGCAATGGTTAGCCGAGTACTGGGTTCGTCAGCGCCCACCGAGCCGCTTCACGTGATTGGCCATCCATGCAGTTGATCAAACAAGGAGACAAGGATGGCAACTCGCAACCTGGCGACCTCGGGTCGCGCATCGTCACGACGACGACGGATACTTCACACACCACAACTGCGGCATGGGGCTCAGTCCACTACTGTCGACAGCCCCCGTATCGCGTGCATTGCCTGCATCCGCGGTAACGCCGTCACGCTGATCGAGAAGCAAGCCGAACATTATCGGAAGACCGCGAGCATTCTGGTTACGGGCAATCCGTAGCCGCGCGCTCCGAACTCAATCACTCATCCACGAGCAACGTACCGTTCGCCGACAACAGCCGGCAGGGCGGAGCTTTGTCCAGCGCTTTGATGCGCCACGAAATCAATAAGGCGTGAAGCGTTCCCGCTCAAGCGGGAGCGCGTCCACACGCCATGACCTGGCCAGCCTCAGCCGGAGATTGAGGCATTTTCAACTTGGAGGAAAAGAATGAAGGCGAGATTGACAGTTCCCGCACTCGCAGCATTGCTGTGCTGCGTTTCGGCGGAATCCCGGGCAAACGTGACCCTGTACGGCGTCGTGGATGCAGGCGTGAGCTTCACCAACAACCAGGTGGGCGGAGGCAGCGTGGTCAGGCAGACGTCGGGCAGCCTTTCCAGTTCGCGCTGGGGCGTACGTGGATCCGAGGACCTTGGCCAAGGCCTGAAAGCGGTGTTCGTGCTCGAAAGTGGCTTTGATGTCGACACTGGCAAATCAGCGCAGGGCGGACGGCTGTTCGGGCGATCGGCATATGTGGGGTTGGAGAGCCAATGGGGCAGCGTCCTGTTTGGGCGTCAGCAGAGCGCGTTGTTCGACATGATCGGCGCGTTCGACCCGATGGCGCTGTCGCCGAGGTGGTCCATCTTCAATCAGGATCTTGCCTTCGTCGCCCGGCCGGACAACACCGTGAAGTACGTGGGGAAGTTCGGTGGCTTGACGGCCACGGCGATGTACAGCTTTGGCGCGGAAAGCACAACGGTGGATGGCAGCGAGGTGCCTGGGAATGCCAAACTAGGTCGGGAGTTCGGCTTTCGCCTGAGCTACAACAATGGCCCGTTCAGCATTGGCACGGCCTATGACGAGGTCAACACCGGCACATTGACCACGAACCGCGACGCCACGTCGCGTCGGGCCACGCTGGCCGGTACCTATGCGCTCTCCACCCTCAAGGTGTTCGCCGGCTACCGATGGGCAAAGGCCTACGATGGAGCGATTCTCGTGGGCGCGCTGCCAGGTGTGTCGAATCAGGCGTCGAACCTGTGGTGGACTGGTGTGATGTGGCAGGCGGGGCCGGCGGTGACGCTTAGCGCGGCCGCTTATTACCAGGATTTCCGCAACACCGGTGGTGACCCGTGGCTGTTCGTCGCCACAGGCCGGTACGCATTCTCGAAGCGTACCGAGGCCTACCTGACGCTGGGCTACGCACTGAATCAGGAAAACTCGAACATGGGTCTTGGCAATGGCGCAGCCGGCTTCGGCCACACGCCGCCGGGCAGCAATCAGTTCGGCACGACCCTCGGGATCAAGCACATTTTCTGACATAGATCATTGTGTGGACGGGGCCTTCAATGAAATGGACTTGGTGCCCCGTCACCATTGCCAAATGGGATGTCGTTGTCCACGCGCAAATCATCGGGCAGGCCGGGTATCGCAGTCTGGAACCGGTTCGGAATCAGGGCA
Organism: Cupriavidus sp. HMR-1; assembly: GCF_000319775.1. Lineage (NCBI taxonomy): Bacteria > Pseudomonadati > Pseudomonadota > Betaproteobacteria > Burkholderiales > Burkholderiaceae > Cupriavidus > Cupriavidus sp. HMR-1. Next base: position 114,964 of record NZ_ANKP01000277.1, on the reverse strand, counting down.
ACGTGAGTGCGGCACGACGTGTCCTTCTGATTGGGAATCAATGGAATGGTCGCGGGATATCGAGCATTGACCGCGTAGAGAGGGGGCCGCAGTATGGTCGTTTCGACAGTTGAAACGACCGGAGCGACCGAAGCCGGCAGGAAGCCATGCTTGAACCGACGCACGAGAGCGAGCCTTTCTCGCGCACCACACCGGGCAGCCAGACATTGCTGCGCGGACTCAACTTACTGCGGGCATTCGTCAGCGGCGCGCCTGTGCTGAGCAACGCTCAGCTCGCCGAACGCAGTGGCCTGCCGAGGCCCACGGTCAGTCGCCTTACCCATTCGCTGGTGGAAGGCGGCTACCTCGAATACGACGGTGTGTCGAAGGGCTATCGCCTCGCGCCGGTATGCCTGAGCCTGGCGCGCTCGTTCCATATCGGACGCTCGGAGCTGGATGCCGTGTTGCCGCTGATGGGCCAGGTGGCGACGGCGGAGCAGATCAACGTCACGCTATCGGCAGCCGATGGGTTCTGGATGGTCTATCTCCACACGATTCGCAAGGGCCGTGGGCTGATGAGTCGTGCCGCAATGACCGGAACGCGATTCGGGATGGTAAGAAGCTCGACCGGGCACGCATATCTTGCTGGCCTGCCGGAATCGCGGCGGCAACTACTGATGGGCAGGCTGGCGAGCCACTACGGCGAGAAGTGGCCGAAGTACAAGGAGCGCATCGACACATCGAGGGCGAAGTACGCGAAGGACGGCTATTGCCGCTCGCGCGTCGTGCTCGGCATGGAGGGCATCGCGACTGCGGTGATGGGCCCGGATGGTGTGCTCTATACCCTGAGTGTCTCGTACGCGGTAGGGGACGATGACGATGGTCCGCTGGAGGCGCGATATGCGCCTGTGCTGCTCTCACTGCGTGACGCCATCGAGATTGCGTGGTCCGAGTTTGGCGGCGTGTAGGCGGGCGGTTCGTGGGTTCAGGAGCTCATCTGCTTCAGTTGCGGAATGAGTTCTCCAAGAAACTGGCGTGTCGCGAGCGTGGGGCGTCCCAGCCGACGCCGGATCAGCGAGATGCGATGCGCGTCGTGCGGAATATCGGCGATGGGTATCGTTCGCATTCCCCATTCCTCAGCGATGTCCGCCGCATAGGCCGGCGCAATCAACACACCCGCTCCTCGCTTGATCAAGCCAAGCACGCCGCGCCAGTTTGGCAGGCCGACTGGCCTGCATCAGGCGATCAAGCAGCATCGATGCCTGGTCCCCTGCCAACATATTCCATTCGATGATAAATCTATGAAGACAATTCGCTTGTTTGCATGAATGGATCGGAACAACATGGCGGTCATCAGACAGAGGAGACACTCATGAAGACACGTATTGCCGTCTTGTTGGCCGCCGTCATCGTTGCGCCACACGCTTTTGCCCAAGGCGACGGCTATCCGAACAAGCCGATCAAGCTGGTCGTTCCTTTCACGGCCGGCAGTGCTTCCGATACGGCGGCGCGCATTGTTGCCGAGGAGGTGCGTTCGTCGATTGGCACGATCGTCGTCGACAATCGGCCGGGCGCCAACGGCATCATCGGCTCGAACTATGTGGCAAAGTCGCCGGCGGATGGCTACACGCTGTTGTTGACAAGCAGTTCCACGCATTCCGGCATCGAAGCGTTGTTCAAACGTCCCGGCTACGACCCGATCAAGGACTTTGTTCATATCTCCCGCATCGCTACGATCCCCATGGTGCTGGTCACGCGTCCGGATGCGCCATACAAGACGGCAAAGGACATGGCCCTGTACGCGCAGAAGAACCATCTGCGTTATGGCTACGGCAGCGGCTCGGCGCAGATCGCGGCCGCCACGTTCTCGCAGATGGCGAACGTGCCATCCGACGCCATTCCCTACAAGAGTCAGCCTCCTGCGGTGACCGATCTGCTCGGTGGGCAGATCGACTACATGGTGGCGGATACATCGGTCGTCATGAGTTTCCTTCACGGTGGCAAGCTCGATGGCCTGGCCATCACGAGTCCCCGGCGTTTGCCTGAGCTTCCCAACGTGCCGACGATGGCGGAGGCTGGATACAAGAACTTCGACCTGGTCGTATGGGTGGGGCTGGCCGCGCCGGCTGGCACGCCGGCGGCCGTCGTGGAGAAATGGAACAAGGCCGTGAACGATGCCGTGGCACGTCCCCCCGTCGTGGAGAAGCTTGCGAAGCTCGGCATGGTTGCGGCGCCGGCCAGCACGCGTGACTTCGCGGCATTCACTGTCGCTCAGCGTGGCATCTGGACGTCCAGGGCCACCAAGGCGGGTGTGGAGCAGCAATGACGCATCGCGCACCGGATACGACGGGGCCGCTTGCGGGCGTCCGTGTGCTGGATCTGACGTCGGTCATCATGGGTCCCGTCTGCACGCAGATTCTGGCCGACTATGGGGCGACGGTCGTGAAGATCGAGCCGCCTGATGGTGACGTGATGCGCCATGCCGGCAACAAGCGTGCGCCTGGCATGGGAAGCATGTTCCTTCATGCGAACCAGGGAAAATCGTCGGTCGTCCTGGATCTCAAGCGAGAGGATGATGTCCGAACGCTCAGAGAGATGCTACCGGGCTTTGACGTGCTGGTGCACAACGTACGACCGCAAGCCATGCGCCGGTTAGGGCTCGATGAAGCGGCCGTGCGCGGCCTGAATCCGTCGATCATCTATGTTGAACTGACCGGGTATGCAGAAGGTGGGCCGCTGCACGGACGTGCGGCGTATGACGACGTCATTCAGGCGCAGACGGGGCTGGCCGAATTGTTTGCACGCCAGACGGGCGGCGCGCCTCAGTATGTGCCGACGCTGATTGCAGACAGGGTGACCGGCCTGACGGCCGCGCACGCCACCATTGCGGCACTGTTCGCGCGCAAGAGCACGGGGCGCGGTGATACGGTTCGCGTATCGATGTTCGAGACGATGGCGGCGTTCGTTCTTGCGGATCACCTCGGCGGAGCGTCGTTCGAACCTTCGACTGGCGCAATGGGATACAGCCGCCTGCTGACACCGCACAGGAAGCCATATCGAACGCGCGATGGCTACATCGCAGCGGTTGTCTACAACGACAAGCACTGGAAGTCGTTCTTCGAGGCGATTGATGATCTCGCGACGTTCGAGCGCGACAGCCGGTTTCAAACTGCGCCCGCGCGGGCCGAGAACTACGACGTCATCTATGGCCACCTCGCGCAGGTCATGCTGACGCGCACCACCGACGCGTGGGTGGCGCTGCTGGAAGCCGCGGATATTCCGTGCGCGCGTGTCAATCGCGTGGAAGACCTGCTGGAAGATGCGCAGCTTCGCTCGGTTGGCTTCTTTGATCAGCGCGACTTCGGCGATGGTGGTCAGCGGCGTATCGTTGCACGCTTTCGCTCGCCAGCCGCGCAAAATGATCTTGCAACGCCGGCGCCGAAGCTTGGTCAGCAGGCAGGGGAACTGGAAGAATGAATCAGGAAACGGTGAAAATGGTGAACACGGAAGAGATCAAACATCTGGCGCTCGATGTATCGGAGCAGGGCGTGGCGACGCTGCGCATCGCCAATGGCACCAGTCTGAATATTCTGGACTCGGACACGATCGTCGAATTCACGCAAACGCTGCGTCGGCTAGCTCGTCGCCCTGACGTCCGGGTACTGGTGTTGCGCGGGACGGGGGAGAAGGCATTTGTTGGTGGCGCGAACATCAAGGAGCTGGCCAGGCTCCAGCCGGAGACGGCGGTGGCGTTCATCACGCGGTTGCACGATCTGTGCGAGGCAGTCCGCGATTTCCCGGTGCCGACGATCGCCCGTTTGTCGGGCTGGTGCATGGGGGGCGGCATGGAGTTTGCCGCCGCTTGCGATATCCGCATCGCTGACGAGCATGCCAATTTCGCCATGCCGGAAGTCAGGATCGGCATCCCGTCGGTCATTCATGCAAACATCCTTTCTCGCCTGATCGGTGAGGGGAACACGCGCTGGATGTTGCTGACCGGATCGTCGATCAATGCTGCGCGCGCCCACGCTTGGGGATTTGTTCACGAGGTCGTTGCCAACGACGCGCTGGACGCCGCAGTCGCGCATACGGTATCCGAGATACTGGAGTGCGGGCCGGAAGCTGTGCGCGCGCAGAAGTTGCTGCTGCGCGCGTGGGAAGATCCTGCGATCGAGCGGGGGCTGAAGCACAGCATTGCCGTGTTTGGCGACGTCTACGCTGGGTCAGAACCGGATGCGTACATGGCGCGGTTTCTTGAGCGCAAGAAGAAAAGCTGACGGGCGCGGCGAGCGGTCATGTACCATCGAGCGCTCCGTCCAATTGCCAGCGCCATGAAGCCAGCGCCATGAACTTCACACTCAGGGAGTTCCGAGTATTCCGCGTCGTGTACGAACTCCGCAGTTTCAGCGGAGCTTCCCAGGCCGTTCACATGACGCAGTCGGCGGTGAGCAAGGTGTGCCAGGAGATGGAGGCCAAGGTCGGGCAGCGGCTCTTCGAACGGTCGACGCGCAAGGTGACACCAACCCAGTTGGCGCACCAGCTGTATGGCCATGTATGTGAAGTGCTCGGGACCATGGATGCCGCCGAGCGCAGTATGCAGAGCCTGCTGAACCTGGAAGCTGGCGAAGTCAGCGTCGCATCGTCGCCAATGATGTGCGTGGGATTGTTGCGTGGGGCGGTTTCGGCGTTCCACGAAGCCCATCCGGCGATCCGGATCGGCATGCATGAGTTGTCGACGGACGAGACGATCGAGTACGTGGTCAATGGAAAGGCCGACTTCGGACTGGTTTCGATGGAAGAAGCCCATCCCAAGCTCTCGATCGAGCACCTGTACAACGAATCCATGTTCGTGATCTGTGCCGGCGACCACGAACTGGCACGCAAGCGCAAGGTTAGCTGGGAGTTGCTTGCGGACTATCCGCAGATCTCCTTGCATTCAACGTTCAGCACACGGCGGACCATCGATCGCGTTTTTGCGTCGAGACACCTGACGTACTCGACATCCGTCGAGGTCGGGACGGTTCTGTCGGCCATCAGCTTTGCGAAGGCGCGGCTCGGGGTTACGGTGTTGCCCGGCTACGTTCGGGAGTTCGTATCGGAACTGGGCCTGGTAGCGAAGGCATTGCCCTGCGAGGGAGTCGAACACCCCATCTCACTCATTACACGCTGGAATGCGCGGCTTTCGACGCCAGCAGAATGTCTGCTTGACAGCGTCAGGAAGCGACTGGCCGCCGCACGAGCCTAGTTGCGTCAGAAGGCAGCGTCTCGATCCTGTCGTGTCCGAGGGCAACGCTCAGCATCGAACAATCAACTCGCACATCGCGTGGCGATAGTGGTAGTTCGGGCCGTTGTACGAGGTGTCGCGCTTGGAAGCCGTTTCAAAAAGATTCTGGAGTCGTTGCGGGGCCTTGCCGTACTACTTGTACTGTCTGCGGCCCCGCCCCGGGCTTTGCATGCCGATCTCGAACAGTCTCATGGATTCCAGAGGTGCGTCTGCTGCCCTTGCCTTGCTGGGTCCGCCTGTCAATACATGATTTAACGTAGGGGCGTGAAGCCGCATGGAAGGCAAAAATCAACGCTTTAATTCCCAATATGAACTGTACGCTCCCCGCCAACTGAATTCCCATCATCATTGACTAGCGAGAAGTGGATCCTTGCGTCATTGCTGACGCTGTCTTTTTGCGGGCTGAGATGGACGATGGTATTGGAGAAAGGCGCGATCATTTCCACGGGTGCCACTTGTGAGGCAGATCCAGTATCGACTTTAAGCGCCGAGATGGTTGCATAGTATGGCGTGGGATTTCTGATCTCCAAAAGGAACTCATCAGGAATTTTTGTCAAGGAAAACGCGAGGCGCTTCGGGAGTTCGTCTGATGGAAAAGGAAGTTTGCGAGGTCGAACGAAAACTTTGATCTGCGTCCGCATCGTTACAGTCACCAGCTGGCGCTCCGCAATAACGCTATTGGGCGTCGACGGTATCTCATAGATATTGAGCCAGAATAATGACTCGCGATCTTGCGGAAGCGCGGCACCGGAGTTTATTAGTCGGAGACTTGTCTGATCGCCGCGGCCGAGGCGGAATATTGGTGGAATTACGATTATCGGTGCGGTCGACTCTTGTGGCAGCGCGTCTATTCTGCCGTCGTCGACCCAGGCCTGAACAAGAACCGGATAATCATTGACATTAAATACCTGCAGAGACTGTTCAACAGCATCCGCCGCGTAAACAACCCGGGAGATTTCCGGTGTCACGCCAGCAGCTGCTTGCGGGCTCCATGTCTGCATAAGCATCGCGCTGAGGATAATTACCAGTCCAAGTGCGCGGAAACCGGAGAGAAGGCGCCAATCACTCCAGATTTTATTGATTCGGATTCCGCGGAACTCCGGTTTTTCGCGCCCTATCGGGGACATTGCTGATACACCTTGCAAGATAGGAATACTTATTAATCGTCGAGTCTGGATATGCGTAACATAGTCACTGGACTCGAACGACCACTTGGGCGGTCGCATTGAATCGGCCGGCGGTCACCGGTGTAACGCCGGGTGCGAACGCTTTGAGGGTTGCATTGAAGACGCGTGTATACGAAGTCATTCCGCCACTTGCAGGCCCGTTCGCCGTTGCGTCGTTTAGCACGGGGTCCCATCCGTCGATCGCACCTCCTGTCGTAACGTACTGATTTGTCAGGAAGTTCAATGGCGTGCCGTTTGGCCTGGACAGTGTCACGCCCACACCGGTCGCAACGCTCGGATCGATACCATAGCCATCGGAGAGTAGATAAGTGACGCCACTTCCCGCGGTTGTCAGGCCTGCTGCGATGGCGCTTTGCGCATTGGCGGGCTGGACGAGTACACCAAGAGCGGTCTGATTCGCGGCAGTTCCACTTATGAACGCAGACAGTCCGGAAGGTGTTGAGCTCTGGCACTGCATTTGTATAGTCACCGGCAGTTGTCTTGTGTTTCCCTGATTCAGTTCCCGGACAGATATTATTGGAAAACGTACTAAAGGCGTCGCGTTGGTTACCGCGCAGGTTGCAGCCCTTCTAACTATGACCGTCTGGTACGCATTGATTGCGCCTGGCCATGTGCTAGGCCAGCCTGAAAAGTTGGATGCGGAGTCGGCGCCTACAGCAAGGTTGCCTTTGATAACCGTCCCAGTGGCTCCCCCGACGAATGCGACATATCCTTGTGGCTGAGGTTGCGCCCAGGTACCTGTACCATTCGTAGCGCCAGACTGGCAAACCGTACACTGAAACATCTCCAGCCTGTATTGGCTGAAATTCTTTGCTTTGACGAGAATCCATCCCTGACTATCACGGTCCAGCCCGGTTAGGGGACGGGCTTTCCACGCCCGGCTGAGATAATCACCCGTAGTAATATTTGTTATCCGCGACACGACCCCCGTATAGTACGACCTGTAGGTTCCCGGGATACCAGATTGTGCACTTACGTCAGTGGCTCCCGCGTAAGAGGAATCGCCGTTTGTCGCATAGTACTCGTACAAGGTTCCATCTGCATCCGGAGAACATCGGAACAATACCTGCTCAGGGCTATAGCTTCCCACGCCACTTCCCCCGAGGTTATTGATTGACGAAACGCCGCTTCCGAGCAGCGTGCCATCTGGTACCAAAGCGGGTATGTTGACCGAGACGGTCATGGGATACGCGCCTTGCCCTGCCGTATCGACTGCGCCATTCCAATTCCTCGCAACAGTACCGGGATCGGTATAGAGGTAGGAGTTTGGACTCGTTGTCGTTGTCGTGATCGCCCAGCATCCTTTGGATGTCGACTGTGCTAACGCCAACATCGGTCCTGCTATGCCAACAATAAAGAGTAGCGCAGCAAGTGAAGGAATGAGACGCTCTTTCCCTAAACGAAGAATGAATATCTGCAAGCGGCGGATCATGGGTGGTTATTCCGAATTTCTGCCGGCTCCGGCAGGTGTATTTGCCATTGACATGTGCTCTTGAGCTCGTGCAGCAGTCTTGTCCGTATGAGCTGAACGGCATTTCCCCTCAAAACGCTGTATGACTTCCTTCGCATCCGCTGTCTTGAGGTCATAGCCGATGACGCACAGATCCTCCTTGCCTTCCCCCCATTTGACGGTCAGCGTGCCTTGGTCGTTTGGCACACGCGCATAGACCTGATTGCCTTGGCCAACGACGCCAATCGTCGTGCCAGAACTGTCGAGAACGGTGGCACCAAACGGCAATAGTTCTCCATCTGTACCCGTAGCGGTTATCAGCACCGCATGACCAGTGAGCGTCGAGAACTTGAGCAGGACAGAAGATCCGGCATATGGCGCGACCCTGACCTGGCTACCAGTTAGTTCTGCGTTTGGATTGATGCCCTTGGAATCGAGCGCCACATCGTTGTAGCGATAGGGCGTTAGCGAAGGCACGATTGCGAAGCCGAACCGGTTCACGAATGTCCCTGGAGCATTACGCACTGCCGCACCTTCCGCACCTTTTGCCTCGATGAGTCCGAAGGTATCGCTGAGATATCTCCCGAGCGTGACACCGCCTTCGTGCACAACCGCAGCGCCGCGTGCGTTCGCACCAGCCTGCCAATAGTTGTTGCCCTGCGAGTAGTTTGCACCGACTGTTACCGCCGACAGGTTCTTCTGCAGGTTGCCACTGAAGTTGCGCGATTCGTTTTGCGTCTGCCCGGCAACAGAGAATCCATAGCTAAGCGTCTGTGCCGTATCGGCGACGCCGCTTACGGATGTCTGATACGACACGCCTTGATCCGTGCTGTGCGCCACGCTGCCAGATACTGAAGCGGAGCGAGCTCCCAGATCGAGGGGTATGGAAACCGTAAACATCACGGCATTGGTCAACCTGGGCGGCGAACTTGGTAGCGGGGCGCCGCCAATCATGCCAGGAGCATTCCCACCGTAGAGCATGCCCGTTTGCTGACGGATTACCGATAAGTTGTAGCTGATGCGCCGATAATGGTTGTTGTAGCTGAGCTGGAATTGCGTATCCCGTGACCTTGAACTGTAATAGCTACTGGTCGAAGCGGATAAAGACAACGAGCCGAGTCCGTTGAGATTCTGATTGGCATTGACGGTAAATTGGTCCCGCTGACGATAGGTGCTGGAGATCCAATTGGCTCCGTTCTGCAAAGCTGCACGAGAGCTGATCGCATCGATAAAATCTCGATAACCATTTGTTGAATAGCGATAGCCTGCCAACGTGAACGTCGTCATTGTTTGCTGGATCGTATGACTGTAGTTGACAGAACTACGCCAGCCGTTCACGTTACCGCCCTGCGGTTCCTGCGCTCTCGACCACGCTGTGTTCACACCGAATGCTCCGACTTTCGTGCCAAACACGACTCCGCCAAGCACTGACTGATAGTCAGGTGAAATTCGCGCACCGCCGTTTGCCGTCAGTACATTCGTCAAACCGCGTTCATAAGTAACATCGGCAAATTTGGCGTTCGAGTCGGCTATCTGTCGTACCTGGCCAAGCGTCAGACTGTAGTGCGACAGGCCTGGGCGAAGCGAGTTCGGTACCGCCGAGAACGGCACAATGAACGTGGTGACCTCTCCGTTGGCTTCAAGAACCTGTACGGTCAGGTTCCCTTGGTAGCTTGTCGGATTGAGATCTTTGATGGAAAACGGACCCGGTGCCACCGTGGTCTGATAGATCGTTTGACCGTTCTGGCTGATTACGACGCGGGCGTTCGTATTTGCCACCCCATTGACCACAGGCGCATACCCTCGCATTGAATCCGACAACATGCGGTCGTCGCTTTCGATGTGCACGCCGGTGTATCCCACCGCGCTCAGGAGATTGCCCCCGGTGAAGCTCTGCCCAACGACAAGATTGCTGCGCAGCGAAACTAGCGGCCGCTCCGCATAAGTGCGGATATTGTTCCAATGAGAACGACTTTCCCCAAGCCCACTTGTATACGTGTAGGTCGATTGTTGGCGAAGACGCCAGAGTCCAACGTTCAGACCCGCATTGATGCCTGCGTAAGCGGAGTTTGACCGAGCGCCGTAGGCTGACGAGGTGTAATAGTTGGTGTCGTAGTTGACATATCCCATCGTCTGCCCGGCATTCAGATTGGCCGAGTCGACGAAACCGCGTGGCACTTGCTTCATCTGTGCTTGGGGGACGCCGATATCCAGGCGCAAGCGGGACAGGTCAAACGCAGTAGATGCCCCCGGCACGCGGCGCTCAAGCGGGACACAATTCTCGGCGTGAGGAACGGGTGCCAGAGTTTCCGGAGCGGGCGCGGCCCGCTTCCCCGTCGGGGCTAGCGACCGAGTCGACGTGCTGCCAGTTGCACTACCTTCATCAAGGAGTATGCCGCTGGAGGTCAGGAACTCGTCGTTCAAACAAGGGCCAACAACATCACCTTCCATGGCTCGGAAATCGACGGGCTTGCGTGCCGCGAAAGCACCATTGACGTAGATGTCGACCGGATAAATACCAGGCTCTACCGCACTTGCCTTGTTGAATCGTTCGATGTTGGCCACACCGAGCGATGAACCAAGAAGCAGTTTGCTGTCGAAGCTGTAGGCTAGCGTAGCGCCGCCAGACGCCTGCTTGTCAACGTTGATTGGAGCCGCCATAGCCTGAAGCGTTGATGCGGTAATGACTAGCGTACTCAGTATCACGGAAAGCAGAACAGTTCTGTTATGCCTCCAAATCACGGAACTACGAAAGCCACGGGTTCTCCCGTTAGTCATTTCAGTGCGCGCCTTGAACTGTTACCGGAAGCTCCGATTCACGAACTGCGCCGTAGTCATCGACATATTGCACTTTCGTATGGATGGGCGATTCGCCCGCAGGACAGCGTCCCTTCACGCTCCACTCCATGTCGGATTGGGGCGAGATCATGGCAGGGGAGAATGTCGCAACGTCTCCACCGCAAATCAAATTTCCGTTCGCGAGCGATATGTGGTAGCTCGATGCATTCTTTGCAATGATGCTTACATTGGCACCTTGCCGAACTATCTGAAAGCTGAGCTTTTCGATCGCTTTCTGAGGGCTTCCTTCGATACCAGACGGTCGGTAAAGTATCTTGATTCTGTTGCGTAGCATTACCAGCATTTGATTCTGGTTTGCATACGAAGAATTTAAGGAAGGAATTTCCAGGGTGTTAAGATAAAAGACAGATTCGCGGTCTTTAGGCAAATCCTTGCCCACATATAGCAGGCGAATTGTCTGGCCTGCAGTGGGTTCAATACGGAATACCGGCGGAGTGACAATAAAAGGTGCGTCAGCGGTCTTTGGAGTGGATTGCTCGTTTCCAGAGTCAACCCATACTTGCATCACGCTGGGGCTGCTTCCTTGATTGGTGAACTGCAGACTTTCTCCGGGCGACCGTCCGTCGTAGATCACGCGGGTGCCAGTCATGGTTACGCTGCCAATGGCGGAACCTGCTTGTAGCGCGAGCACGATGCTCAGTACGGCGCCTAGAACAGGCATGGGGTAACGCGAGGCCATTTCAACAACTCTCAGTTTTCTCCGCCCGAAGGCTCCTGGGCCTGTCCGAGAAGACAGACCCGGGAACTCCAGTCGTATTTACAGATAGCTCACTGCATACTGGACGCTACCCAGCACCGAACCGGCAGTTGCGCCGCCTGGCTCGGAGATGTACTGAACAGCGAAATCATGCGATGCCGACGTGGCGCCGACTGGCAGCGTGAGGCCGCTGGCTGCGTAGCCACCAGCATTGCCCAGGTTGAAGGGCACCGTCGGCGTCGCCGGATCAAGCAATTGCAGAGCGACATTCGTAGCTGTGCCGGTGTTGCCGAGGTTCCCGGCTGCCGTAACCTGGTTGCCCACGAAGACAGTCTTGATTGCTTGCGTGGTGGTTGTCGGCGCTACACAGCCGCTTACACCCACAGTGAAAGACGTCGTTCCTGCAGTCGCGCCCGCAGAAGTCAAAACCGTCGATGAGACGGCTGGCAACAGAACCGTAGGGTTGGCTGCGTTACCGTTGATCGTGACCTGGCAGGTCTGATCCGTAACTTCCCCTTGAAAGTTGATCGTATTCCCACTGGCCGCGTACGCCATGACCGGTGCGATGGATGCTGCAAGAATAATGAGATGCTTTTTCATGATCTAATTTCGTTTGTTAATTGATGGTAATCTCCACCTGGAAAGTGGTCGTTCTCTACTCCAGATCGTCCCTTTCGGACACGTTTTTGAGCTGAAACTGAATAACCAGATTTCTGCCGCGCGTCCCTAATCGGTTCTTTGCCAACATAATCTCCCGATCAAGATCTGCTCACATCGCACAACCACTTGATACGATAGTGGTATAAGAAGTTTTCTATTTATATAGAACGAGTTCTAAAAATAGATTCCCGGCACTGTCCAACGGTGCGCAAACCTGGGGGGAGGATCTCCGGCGTGTTTCAATGTGATGATTAGTTCGGAGTGGAGCGAGTCCTGCGAGGGGGAGTAAGACGTGGGCAGGATGATTCACTTTCGTTGCCGAGCGCGCGAGGATTACAACGGCCGCGACAATGTAGGGCAGGGTAGTGGCATAGGAGCGAGCTGAATCTTCCTGACTGCCGCTCAAGTCAAGGGAACGTCACCCTGGAACCATTCTTCGGTTTACTGATTTGCGCGGCACGCGCCATTTCCCGCGAGCGTCGCCAGGCGATCACGAGTATCTGTAGCGGCACTGAGTGCTGCGTCTCTCTCGGCGATTGCCACAGCCGCTGATTTCTTGTGCTGCTCGCTCTGGCGCGGGGGAGGGGTGGTGGTGATCAGCGCCGCAAACACTCCGGGCTTGTCAGCACTTCCGCCCTTTTTTCTTCGTTCTAGTCATAGAACGTAGTCGTATGCCTACCCGCTATCGTAAGTGGGGACTGTGCCCGCCGATTCGGGGGGGGGGCTCCACAGGCGTACGAGCCCATGGAGATACAAGCGTTCCTCGGTCGCTCTCCGGCTGAGTATTTCCTTCGGATCTACACAGCATTTGGCTGAATTTTCGCTGAGTGCTGGCGCTCGCCTGGATCAGGCTTCGGCTGCGTTCGTTTCTTTTCAGGAAATCTTCATCTAACCGCACTCATATACCATAAACATTGTTATGCGCCATTTTTATTTAATCTGATGATGATGGGATGGTAGATCATATTTTATAGATTTTATCGATAAATATATGATCTGGAGTCCAAGTTGTGGTGTTCAGCATGTTTGTAAATGCTAGTGCCCACTCTAAAAATAGAATCTATTCTATATCCGGCGCAAAAAAATCGATTTAATTTGCCACCGTGGGTCGGCAGATTGACGGCTGATTCGCTGACCATTCCCGTAATGGGTTGATCCCGTCTGCCGGACTTCCGCCCCAGGCTGTTGCTCCCCGTGACAGCCTGGGTTTTTTATCGAGCAACGGGAGCGCAATGAGGGCTCGGTTGGTGTGCGTCAATCTTGCGAACTCGGGCCACGCGCTGCCGGTGCCGCGTGTGGTAGCGGCCTTGCGCAGCTTTTGCAGTTGCTGCCGCAGTTATGGGCGTAGCCAGCGTCTGCGCCTGGCTGTGGGCATGAACGCGTTCCTGGTAAAGCCGGCGACATTGGCATCGCTATGGCAGGCGATCGAGACCGCATTGCAAGGAGGCCCGGAAGCGCCGTTGCCCAAGACGTAAATTTCGTCTCCGGAAGCATCATCGGCCGATCGGACGTCGGAATCCGGGGAGTTCTGTCCGGAATGTATCGATACCGTCGGGCTGCGGTCCCAACTGGTGCCCATGTTGGCAGAGCGCGACGTGCGCGAGATCTTCTCGCGATCCCTGGCACAGGATCGCGACGCCTTGCATGCGCAGCTGGCGGCGCCGACGCCTGCAGGGCTGAGCAAGCGGTGTCATCGTGCCGGCGGAGCGATTTCCGTGATGGAGCAGCCATACCTGCGCGGGTTGCTCAATCGGATGGTCGATCTGCTGGAGACCGGCTCTCCGGCTCAAATCCAGTCGGCGGGTGCTTCGCTGTCGGCGATGTATGACTACCTGATTGATTGGCTGGAGAAGTTGGATGTTGCGTGACTGGTGTGCGACGGACCGGGGGCGACTGTGGAGCCAGTCGTGAAGATGGCGCGCCCCACGGGGGGGCGTCGGCAAAAGACTGTCAATGGATGCTCGGCCATGCTCACCTGGAACGAAGTAGGACGTTGAAGCCGCGGCGTCAGTCGGCCTTCGGTCGCCGTACGGCGAAGTCGGTGACAAATGCCACCGCCATGGCCACTGCGCCGCACATGAAGATCAGTCTGTAGTTCTCATGCGATTGCGCGAACAGATACGCATAGCCGTAGCCACCCAGCGCCTGACATAGCGCGAACGCTATGGTGGCACGGCTCCATGCGGCGCGCTGGGCCGTGGCGTCGTGGGGCAACATCTCCTGCACTCGGCCCAAGACAAGCGGCACAATGCCTGGCGTGAAGGTGCCGAGGACGATGGTCGATAGCCACAGGGCTACCGTGTGGTGGGAGGCGGCCAGCAGTCCCACGGCCAGGCCTTGCAGCAACATCGCAAGCCGATAGGCGTTCCTGAATCCGAGCTTGCCACCTATGGCGCCCGCGAGCAGTGGGCCTGCGATAGCTGCGACGCCATAGAGTACCCAGTACCCCGCGCCGGCCGATGCACCCTGACCAAGACCGCGCGCGACGTAGTCGACCAACAGCACCATGGCAGGCACCAATCCCAGCGCGTTTGCGGCGTACTGGAAGTACAACACGCGCAATGCTGGATGGCTGGAACCCTGTGCATGGTCGGCGGGGCGGTGGCCTGCCGCAGTTGGTGCTGGCATGCCGGTTGGCACATCGGCTGAGGGCCACCCCTTCCAGCTGACAGCAGTCAGAAGCAATGACACGGCACCAAGTCCAAGCCACGTCTGTCCCAGCCCAAGCTTGAGCAACTCTGGTACCAGCGTGCCCGATGCTGCAATACCCAGTCCAAGCCCCAGGAAGATCATCCCGCTAACGAAGGCTCGCCGGCCCGGCGGCATATGCGGCAGGATCGCAGTAGCCACGAGCACCATGATGGCGCCGCCCGTCAGGCCAGAAAGAAAGCGCCAGAGGAAGAACCAGCTTACCGACACGGGTACTGCGCACGCAAAGAATGCCGCGGTGGCCAGCACCATCAGCAGACGTAAAGCATGGCGGTTCGACAGCCGGGTCGCCAGTGGGCGGCCAATCACAGCGCCAGCGAGGTACCCGGCGAAGTTTGCGGCGCCGAGTGCCACGGTGTCTGCGGCGCTGAACCAGTGGGCCTGGATCAACGAGGGAATCAGCGGCGTATAGGCGAAGCGGGCAAGACCTATAGCGACAAGGCTTGCGCAGAGTCCGGCCAGCGCCGCGTGGAGCGCACGCGCATCCAGCGCACGGTCCGTGGTGCCTGGGACTGGCGTGGTGACAGTGTTCTGTGACATGGGGTGATACCTCTGGGCGAGCGCCGCCCCACGCAGGCGGCAGCCGCGCGTAGAGGCGAAGCGTTATTCAGGGAGAAGTCAGGTCGTGCCGCGCGGCTTGCGTCCGAGCAGAGCCAGTACGGGTCTGACGGATGCCTCAAGCAGTGCGCGATCCGGCATGACGCGAGACATCACGCGCAAGCCGATCTGTACCGACAACAGCGTGGCCGCAACGTCCCTGGCAGTGAGTGTCGGGTCGACAGTCCCGTCGGCCTGGCCCGCGCGAATGGTGCGTTCGAAGAAGTGACCGAGTGTAGTCAGCTCCTCTGCAACGATCGCCGCCAGTTCAGGGTCGTCAGCCGATGCGTCGAGCGCCGTATTGATCAGCATGCATCCACGATGCAGCGGATCGGAGGCGCCACGTTCGATGCTTTCGGCAAAGAATGCTTCTAGCGCCTGGGCCGGGGGAAGGGTGCTTTCCAGTCGCGCAATCCGTTCGCGGAGCGTGTGGTTCAGGTAGTCCTCAAGCGCCTGCAGGAACAGTGTGCGTTTGTCGCCAAAGGCGTTGTAGAGGCTAGGTTGAGTCAGTCCCATCGCCTGCGTAAGTTCGCGGGTCGACGTGGCGTTGTAGCCCTTGGCCCAGAACGCGTCCTGCGCGGCGGAAAGTGCGGTTTGGGCGTCAAATTGGCGGGGTCGTGCCATGGCAGCAGAATTCTGTATCGAATGATATGGAACGTATTTTAGATTGATCGATACAGAATTCAAGGACGATCTTTCGTGTGGAGCTTGAGGAATGTGGAGAGGGTTCGATCAGTGATCTGCAAACGATATGTTGAGCCAGCTGGATCCCGGCTATGCAAGCCGAGCACGGCGCAAGGCCAGCGGTGTCACGCCCACATGCCGACGGAAAACGCGCGTGAAGTGAGAGTCGTCCGTGAAGCCGCACCTGCGGCCAATGGCCGCCACGGTGAGGCGATTGAACGCCGGCGATGACAACTGACGCACGGCGATATCGATGCGGGCCTTCATCAGCAGGAATCCAAAGGTCTCGTTCTGAGCGGCCAGTGCGCGATGCAGGGATCGCACCGAAATCCCCAGGTCTGCTGCCACCTGTGGCGCGATCAACGTGGACTCGGTGCATCGCGAACGAATGCAGTCGACGATTCTCTCGTTTAGCGGCTTCGAGATCTCGTGTTTATGCGTGGCGACCTGATCTGGTCCGCTCGACGCCAGAAGAATCAGCGCACCGAGCTGGTCCACGATCAGCCGGGGCGGGAGCGGCGCATTGAGGATTGTGGTGGGCTGCAATGCGGCGATAAATGTGTTCAGCGCCACTGCCCAGCGCGAGTCAGCGCCAAATTGCCTGCCGACCACTGCGCCTGTCTGAGGGACCCACTCGCTTAGCCACTGCGGATCGAAACCGATATTGACGAAGTCGTAGTCAAAAGCGATATCGAGGCTTAGCGCCTGCTGGGAATCCGTGATGAATGAATCCATGGGGCGCATCGAAACTCTCGACTGGTAGCTCAGGTTCCAGGGAACGTTTCGGCTGAGTACCAGATTCAGGCAGCGTGCGCGTTGTCGTGAGATCTCGACGGCCGTGCTCCGCGCGATATGGGGGGAGCCTGCCACGTGCATCACGGTAACGGGACCGAGCGCCAGAGCCTCGATCTTCGCGCTCAGATCGGGCGAATAGGGCGTCTCGAACTGGAACGGAATGATGGCCGACTCGGTGGCGGCCTGGAAGTACTCACGTCTTTGCGTCGCTGGGACCAGATCGGTGCTCCAGCGTTGCAGTTGCCCAAGCTCGTTCCCCATCCTTTTCCCCCACTCATGGACCGTCGTCGGCGTGGCTGGCACGTAGCGTCCACGCATTCTGTGTTGCTGTCATGAATAGTCAATCCATCAAAGCATATCAAGGGCACTCTGCAATTGCCGATTGACGGGTGCCGAGCCGGCGCCCTTAGCCGGTTGCATCAGGGACTTCGCGCGATATGTGCAGCATAAGCATCTTTCGCTTTTGCCCTGCGGACCGTCTGGATCTGGCGCCGATCGAACATGGCTTCGGAGGTGGCGATGCAGTATCTGAATGGCTTGGACGCGAAGGTTGGTGACGTGGTGATGCTCGGTGACCGTGAAACCGGCGTGGTCGTGTGCAGCTTTACCAATGCGGAATATAGCCCGGGATATGAGTCATTCATGAGGCGACATGCGTCCGAGGGAATCTTGATTGATTTCCCGACCTACGGGCTGATGCATTTCAAGTTCGCAGAGGTCGGACTTACGCTGCTGTCCCGGCGGACTGGCTAGGCAAGCGTCATCCGCTGGCGCCTCGTTGCCTGGCTAGTGCCGCGATGCGGGCTATCTGCCGGTCTCTTTGGGGACTTATGCCGCGCTCCCTCCATAAACTACGACTCTGCAAGGGGCAGTAATGCTAGCGAGTCCGCGGCGACGGTGCAAGGACGATGGTGATTCCCGCACGCACACCCCGGGCTTTCGAATTCTTCCTTGCTTTTAAAACTACGACTCATAGAATCGTAGTATTGCAGTTGACGCTTGTCATTGCTGAAGAAAGCGGGCGCGCGATGAAGGTGCGGCCGAATCACTCAAACCAGGGATTGATGCAGGAGTTTGCAAATGTCCAAACGCATTCTTGTGATTGGCGCCGGCTTCGCCGGCATGTGGAGCGCGCTGGCTTCGGCCCGGCTGCTCGATGAAGTCGGACGCACGGATATCGAGATCGTGTTGGTGGCGCCTGAGGCGGAGTTGCATGTACGGCCGCGCCTCTACGAGCAGAATCCAGGCGGAATGAAGGCGCCGCTGCAGGAGATATTCAAGGCTGTCGGCGTCCGGTTCGTACAGGGTTACGTTGAGCGGATCGATGTGGCGAATCAGCAGGTGGAGGTCAGCAGCGCAGCGGGGACATCACCCGTCGTGCTTGGTTTTGATCGACTGGTGCTGGCCGCTGGAAGCCGTCTGTTCAAGCCGCAGATCTCCGGGCTGGATGAACATGCATTCAACGTCGATCAGGTGGCTTCCGCCAAAACGCTGGAAGCCCACATCGAGAAGCTGGCAACCCGTCCGGCTAGCATCGCCAGAAACACGGTCGTGGTTGCAGGCGGAGGCTTCACTGGTATCGAGACGGCGGCGGAGATGCCAGCACGTTTGCGTGAGGTTCTGGGAGACGACGCACAGGTCAATGTGATCATCGTGGAGCGAGCCAGCGAGATCGGTCCGGATCTGGGTGCCGGACCTCGACCAGTCATCATCCAGGCGCTGACGGAACTTGGCGTCAAGTGGAAGCTCGGGTCGGGTGTTGCGGCCGTGGATGCGGCCGGCGTGACGCTGGAGAGCGGTGAGCGTATCGAAGCCTTGACGGTCATCTGGACCGCTGGTGCGCGTGCCAGCAAGCTCACGGCTCAAGTCCCTGCCGAGCGCGACGGCTTTGGCCGTCTGCACGTCGATAACTATCTGAAGGTCAGGGGGCTCGAGACGGTCTATGCGACGGGCGACGTCGCGTATGCAGCCGTTGACGATGCCGGCAACTACGCCATGATGTCATGCCAGCATGCAATGAACCTTGGGCGTTCCGCCGGACACAACGTGGCCGCGGACCTGGTTGGCGACGAGCAAATCCCATACAGCCAGCCAAAGTATGTGACCTGCCTGGATCTGGGCCCCTGGGGCGCGGTGTACACGGAGGGCTGGGAGCGCGAGGTGAAGCTGGTTGGTGCCGAGGCCAAGGCGCTGAAGACGAAGATCAACACCGAGTGGATCTATCCGCCAAGCGCGGATCGCGCCGAGGCACTGGCCTCGGCGGACCCGCGTCGAATCGTGGTGGCGTAACGATCAAATGGGGCAAGACGAATCGTCTTGTCTCGTTGTTCCTGAAGGAGTGGCGAAGACCGCGTAGCTCGGGCGCTCCCGCGGTCTTGCGGAGTCGTGTGCCGGAACGGGCGTGACCGCGAACGCGGTCTTGCCGGGTCCGACAAGCTCTCGGAAGGCCAATCGTTCGAAGCATTCGAGAAGACATGCTTCGAACAAGCACGTCCGACGTCGCTCCTCAAGCGATTCACTACCCCTGAAGAGGTTACGAACCTGGTTGTCTACGTCTGCTCGCAGCGTCTTCCGCGACAAATGACGCAGCACTACGTGCGGATGGCGGTGTGGTTCGTGCCGCTTTCTGAGCCGCCTGTCAAATGAGAATCGCCTTCCATCTGGAGGGCGATTTTTTCATGCACGGTTGCGCGGTCGTACGGACTTGCGCGCGGGTGGCAACGATTCCTCTGACTTGTCGCCGCGGCGGTTGACGGAACGGGCCGTCAGCCATTGGACCACCTGCGTCCCGTAACTGTTGGGTGCCTTGTCGATGGCGCGATTGGCAATGTCGAATAGCGTGTGTTGCCTGAGTTCATGCCGCATCGCCTTCTCCGCTGATTGCATGACAGCATGGATCGAGCACACGCCGCGAGTGGCCCAGGCGGGTGGCGCGTCCTCGAACACCGCGCAACGGTCGCGGATCTCCAGACAGTCGAACAACGGCTTGTCGCCATCGATGGCGACGACGACGTCATGCACCGTGATCTTGTCTGCCGGCCGCGCCAGGCTGAAGCCGCCTCGTATGCCTTCGGTAGCGACTACGAGGTTTGCCTTCGCCAGCTTGGTGAACAGCTTTGCCAGATAGTCAGCGGGGATACCCTGCAGTTCCGCGAGATCCCTCACGCTTGCGGTTTCCACCGACGCCTGTGAGCGCGACAGGTAAAGGAGGCAATGCAACCCGTATTCCACACCGGTGCTGATGAATGACATGACAACTAAGAGTTATTGGATCGTAGTTGTCAGGTTATACAGGTGCGCGCTGATCCGCAAGCAAATGTACGTTTGGCGAGCACCTGCGATTTGTTCGGATGTACCCGGGATCGTACTGACGACATCTAGTGGGCAGCGGATGCCGCACCGGACGCCGCACCACGCGCTGGCTTGGTCAGCCAGATCAGCGGAACGATGGCGACGAAGATGACGGCTGATATCCAGAAGATGTCGTTCAGGCCCAGCATGATCGCCTGGGTATTGAGCTGTCTTTCAAAGTAGGCGGTCGCCTGGCCAGGGGATAGGTGCATCACGGACTGGATGGCCTCCAGCGCGGCACTGTAGTTCGGATTACCAGGGTTTGCCTGTTCGACCAGTTGCGCGTGATGCAGTATGGCGCGGTCGTTCCACACAGTGGTCGCCAGCGACGTTCCCACCGCGCCGCAGAACACGCGGGCAAAGTTCGACAGTCCGGCCGCGGCGGGGATCTTCTCTGGTGGGAGACCGGAAAGAATGATGGCCGTCAACGGAACAAAGAACAATGCTGTTGGAATGCCCTGCAGCAGCGTTGGGAGAACCAACGTGAACGTGTCGACTCCCGTGGTGTAGTGAGAGCGCATGAAGAACACCGCGGCAAAGCCGAGAAACGAAAGGGTGGAGAGAATGCGCAACTCGGCTTTTGGCATCAGTTTGCCAAGGACTGGCGCAAGCACCACCGCGAAGATGCCCAATGGCGCCGTGACAAGGCCGGCATTGACGGCTGGATAGGCGAGGTACTGCTGCATCCATTGCGGCAGCACGACCAGATTCGCGAAGAAGACCGCGTAGGCCACCGATATTGCGATGGTGCCGGCGAGGAAGTTGCGTCCCTTGAACAGCCTCAGATCGACGATCGGATTGGCTTCGGTCAGTTCCCAGATCACGAAGAACAGGAAGCCGAGCAGGGCGACAATGGCCAGGCTGATAATCACCGGCGAAGCGAACCAGTCGAGATCCTTGCCTTTGTCCAGCATGATTTGAAGGGCTGCCACCCAGGTGACAAGGGCCGCTAGTCCTATGGCGTCAATCGGCAGAATACGGGTCGTTGTCTCGCGACTACGATAGATCGCCCAGGTGACTGCGGCAGCAAATAGCCCAACGGGGATGTTGATATAGAAGATCCATGACCAGGAATAGCTGTCAGTCATCCATCCCCCCAAAGCCGGGCCGGCTATTGGTCCCACTGTAGCGGTCATCGCCCACAACGCGAGTGCCTGACCGCTTTTCTCCTTGGGATAGGACCCCAGGAGAATTGCTTGCGAGAGCGGAATCATCGGACCCGCGACGGCTCCCTGGAGGATTCGTGCCGCGAGAAGGAAAGTGAGATTGGGCGCGACGCCGCATAGCCACGACGACAGGACAAACAGCAGAATCGATCCCACGAACAGGCAGATCTGCCCCACGCGCTGGGTCAGCCATCCCGTCAGTGGAATGGCTACCGCATTGGCGGCCGCGAACAGCGTGATCACCCACGTGCCTTCATCCACGGAGACGCCGAGGTTGCCAGAGATGGTCGGGATGGCGACGTTGGCAATGGATGAATCCAGCACGTTCATGAATGTGGCCAGCGCGACGGCCAGACTGCCCATTGCCAGCTTGCCACCGGTCAGCGGCGGCGGTAATTCGCTTGTCATCGGATTTGCCATGATGCCCTCAGTTAGCGTTGGCGACTACGGTTTCACGAGGCCCTGGCGATTGCCGTAGGACTGGCCACCGGCCGCGCATTTCTGGTCGTTTCGTTTCGCGTGGCGAGGTCGCTGTTGCTGTTCCGGGCGATGATCCGATTGATCTCGCTGTCGGCTTCCGCACCGTAGCGCTCGAACACTTCGGTGCGATAGGCGGTGCGAATTGGTGTGCTTGCGCCCTTGGCGGGGGAAAGTTCTCCGCCGCGCTCCCGGGTCTCCACATCGACCTGCATAGACAGGCCAACTTGCAGTGGGTGCGCGCGCAGCTCCGTCGGATCAAGTGCGATCCGCACCGGCAGTCGCTGGACGACCTTGATCCAGTTGCCGGTCGCGTTCTGCGCTGGTAGCGCGGAAAACGCGCTACCGGTGCCCGCGGAGAAGCCGACGACCTTGCCGTGATAGGTCACCTTGCTGCCGTACAGATCGGCGTGCAGTTCCACTGGCTGGCCAATTCGGATGTGCTTGAGCTGAACCTCCTTGAAGTTGGCATCTACCCAGACTCCATCGAGAGGCACGATGGCCATGAGTGGATTGCCAGGCGCAACACGCTGACCGACCTGCACGGATCGACGGGCGACGTAGCCGGTCACGGGTGCGGGCAGCGTGTTTCGCGCATTGGCGAGATAGGCATCCCGCACGCGTGTGGCGGCCGCTTGAACGCTGGGGTGATCGGCCACGCTAGCCTGGTCGGTCAACGCATGGTTCGAGGCGAGCTGTTGCTTCGCCGTTTCCAGCGCGGCTTCGGCAGCCTTCACGGTGTCCCTTGCGTGCGCGACGTCCTCCGCGGCAACCGCGCCACTTTCCGAGGCTTCGGTTCGACGCCGCAGATCATCTCGCGCCCGGGAAAGGTCCACCTGCCGCTGTTGAACAGTTGCGGCCAGCGTGTTGTTGTTGACATATAGGGCACTCACCTGGCGAACGGTCTGCCCGAGCGCCGCCTCGGCGTTGGCCAGAGCGATGCGAGCGTCTGCGGGATCGAGCGTGACGATCGCATCGCCCGCCCTGACGATCTCCGTGTCGTCGGCATTGACGGCGACCACCGTCCCGCTTACCTGAGGGGTGAGTTGCACCAGATTGCCGTTGACGTAGGCGTCGTCGGTGTCTTCGTGAAAGCGTGCCACGCTGTAGTAGTACGCGCCGTAGCCTGCCGCTGCCACCAGAGTGCCCAGCCCAAGCAGGGCCAGCAGACGCTTGCGGGTTTTCGGCGCGCTGGACGCGGCCTTGGGATTGTCAGTGGGGTTCGGGTTGGTCGTGGTCATCATGTCACCTGTATCTGTGGCGTGGCGGCTCACCGGGTTGTGTCCGCGCTTTGTGTGTCGTCGGCCGTGTACCCGCCGCCCAGGGCGGCTGCCAGCGCAATCTGGCGGTCGCGTCGTTGCATCCGGAGCGTTGTCACGATCTGGCTGCTGGCCAATGCCGTGGTCTGCGCATTCAGCACCGTCAATTGCGTGGTCAGTCCGGCGCGGTACTGCGCCATCGCCAGTTTCAAGGCGCGTTGCGCGGCCTCGTCGGTTCGGACAGCGTTGACGATCTGGGCATCGGTGGAGCGAATGTCCGACAGTTGCGTTGCCACATCGGTCAATGCCTGGATCAGGGTGTCGTTGTAATTCGCCACGGCAAAGTCGAAGTCGGCGTAGCGACCTTTCAGTTGCGCCCGCAGTGCGCCACCGTCGAAGATCGGCAGGTGGATGGCTGGGCCGGCGGAGACGGTCCGGCTTGCCGCATGCAGAAAGCGGCCCCACCCGAACGCATCGAGGCCAATGGCAGCGCTCAGATTGATGTCTGGGTAGAACTCGGCTTTCGCCACCTTGATGTCGTGAGTGGTCGCCTCCACTCTCCAGCGCGCGGCGACGATATCGGGGCGGCGTGCCAGGAGGTCTGCCGGAAGGTTGTCAGGCAGATGAATTTCTTCGGCGCCACCGAGTGCCGGCTTGGCGATGGCGAGCCCGCGGTCCGGGCCTTTGCCGAGCAGCGCGCCAAGTTGGTAGCGGGTACGCTGGATACTTCCCTCAAGGGCCGAGACGGAAACTTGCGCCGCCGCGAGATTCGCTTCGGCAGTCTGTTGCTCCACGGCGGTATCCAGTCCCATCCGGACCCGACCGCGTGTAACCCGCAGGACTTCCTCGCGTTGCGTGACTTCATCGCGCGCAATATCCAGAAGCGCGTACAAGCGGGCGAGTCCGTTGTAACTGCGGGCGATGGCCTGGCTCAGGGTCAGTTTTACCTGCTCCGCTTCGGCCTCCGTCATGTGGACCATCGAGACCGCGGAGCGGAGGGCTTCGCGATTCTTGCCCCAAAGATCGAGCTCGTAGGACGCGCTGATGATCGCCTTGTTTTCCGATTGCCACGTGCCGGCAAAGGCTGGCGGTATGAAGGTGCTTTCAGTCAGTCGCTGGCGAGTCCAGGAATACCCCGCGCCTACCTGAGGGAGGGTGTTCGCATTGGCGCTTTCGCTGAATGCCACGGCCGCCGCGATACGGGCACGTGCCTTGTCGATGGATGGGCTACCCGCCAAGGCTTCGTCGATCAGGGCCTTGAGTTGAGCATCGCCAAACTGCGATGCCCAGTCCGTGGCGGGCCAATGCCCTCCCTCGGACGGCAGGCTTTGCGCAGTGGCAATCTGCGTCGGCAGTGCCATGTCCTTGTCGCTATGAATGCCCGCATAGTTCGCGCATCCGGCAAGTACTGCGGCCACTATCGTTGAGAGCGCGAGCAGTGTGGCGCGCTGCTTCGCCTGGGGTGATTGCCAAACCATTTTCCGACTCATCAGTTGGTGTGGTGGATACAGTGACTGGACGTGCATTCCTGAACCGATTTCGCCGTCCGCGCATTTAACTGACTGGACAATAGTTGCCTAGGCAAATAAATTCAAGGCGCGCAGCGATGGATTCTTTCAATGGGGTCGATTGCGAAAACCGATGCGCTGTATTGGCCTCGGTGGCCGATGTGCGAACGACAGAAGCGATGACAGGGCGACGCGTCGCCCTGTCAATCTGGGGTGGATTTCAGGACGGGCGGCAGCGTCGCGACATCAGGCCGAGCTGCCCAACGGCATGTCCGGGGTCCAGGTGCCTAGCGAGCGTCCAGCGGCAGCTTCACCGGCGTATTGCCCTCCGCAATCCCGTAGACAAGCAACTTCGCAGGCTTGGTGGAACTGGCATTGCGGGACACCAGGTGCTTCGCGCCTGGCGGTTCATACCAGGCTTCTCCCGCCTTGTAGACGCGGGCGGGTTGGCCATCGAGCTGGGATTCCACTTCACCGTCGAGCACATAGGCGAAGATCGAACCTGGATGTCGATGTGGCTCAGAGGCTTGCCCCGGTTCGTAGGCCACCGTGATCATGAACACATGACGTCCTTTGGCCTCGGGGATGTCCTGCTTCATCACCGGCGTTGTTGTCTCGTGTCCGGCTTCGTGCGCAAGTGCCGGCCTGGCGGCTGTCATGGTGCAGAGCAGCATGGCGGCAATCAGGGGCACCTGAAGCGCAGTGCGACGTATGGCGAGCGCTGTCATGGCGGACCTCACGCTGGTGTCTTGCGGAACGAAATCGCGAAACGGTTCCACGTATTGATGGTCGAGATCAGAAGCGTCAGGTCCACGAGTTCCGCGTCGTCGAAGTGCGGCCGCACGGCGGTCCAGACTTCATCTGGCACATGATCCTGAGATACGAGCGTCACGGCTTCGGTCCAGGCCAGCGCCGCGCGTTCGCGATCTGTGAAGAAGGGTGTTTCGCGCCAGACGGACAGCGTGGCAAGGCGGCGATCGTCTTCTCCGCCCTTGCGCGCGTCCGCGGTATGAAGGTCGATGCAGTAGGCGCAGCCGTTGATCAGGGAGGCGCGGAGCCGAATCAGCTCCACCAGGGACTTCTCGAGACTGGATTCGCTGATGCGCTTTTCCAGACCAAGCAGCGCCTTGATGGCGTTCGGGTTGGCATTGTAGAAATCGAGACGTTGGGTCATGACTTTTTCCTTCGCTTGTTCATATGCGTGCCGGCTGGCACGCCTCAGACGCAAGCTTAGGCAATGAAGTGGTGACCTTTTAGTACCGATTTATGGCTATTTTGAGGTGACCAATTTTTGGCGCACGCCGTCAGCGCCGGGTGGCGCGAAGTGTTTCGCCGAGTTGGGTCAGGCCACTCCGCATATCGTCCACACCGATGCCGCCGTAGCCAAAGAGGATGCCTTGCCGCGAAGGCTGGGAATTGAACATCCTGGAAATGCCGTACAGGCCCACCGATGCCTGGTTGGCCCGGGCAATGACGTCTGCTTCGTTTGTATCGTCGGCCAGTATCGCGACCAGATGGATGCCGGCCACGGACGGTAGCGGCGTGAAGAAATCGGACAGGTCGCCCTGCAGGTACTCCAGCAGCGTCGCGCGTCGCCTGGCATATTCCCTGTGCATGTGGCGCAGATGCTTGGCGAAGTATCCGTCCAGCATGAACTTGCCCAAGGCGGTCTGCATCAGGGTGCTGCTATGCCAGTCACTGACCTGCTTGGCCTTTCGAAGCGTGGCTGCCAGGGACGATGGCGGAATCATGTAGCCGATCCGCAGTTCCGGAAAGATGGTCTTCGAGAACGTGCCGACGTAAGCAACGACACCGGCGTTGTCGAGACTCTTCAGTGATTCCATCGGTCGACCCTCGAAGCGATATTCGCCGTCATAGTCATCCTCGATCACGAGAGCGCCTCGCCGGTGCGCCCATTCGAGCAGGGCAAGGCGGCGCTCGAGCGTCATCGGCATGCCTAGCGGAAACTGGTGGGAAGGCGTGACGTAGACCATCCTCGCCTTCGACGGCAGGGCATCCACCCGCAGACCGTCCTTGTCGACCGGTACGTCGATCACCCTGGCGCCCGCCGCGGTGAAGACGCTTCGCGCGGGGGGATAGCCGGGATCTTCCACCGCGATCACATCGCCTGGCCGGATGACGGCGCGCGCCAGCAGTTCAATGGCCTGTTGCGCGCCATTGGTAACGATGACGTCCTGCCAGTTGCTGACCACCGCGCGGTTCGAAGCCAGATAACGCGAGATCGCCAGACGCAGTTCCTGATCGCCCGATGGGTCGTGATAGGAGCCGTTTCCGCGCGCCTGGATGCGCAGCGCGTGGCTAACGCATTTGCGCCATTTGTCGAACGGAAACAGGCGCTTGTCGGTGACGCCGCCTACGAAATCGAAGCGTGCCGGCATGTCTTTCCGGCTCGCGGGCAATGCCTCGGGTAGCGTTTCCCACACCGCTCCAGTGGCCTGCACGATCCGCTCGCGCGGCGGCGTAGGCGCCAGGCGCGTCATCTCTTCGGACACGAAGGTTCCGTCGCCGGTACGGGACCGCAGATAGCCTTCGCCGATCAACCGCTCGAACACATCGAGCGTCGTCTTTCTGGAGACGTCGAGCTCCGACGCCAGCGTGCGTGTGGAGGGTAGGCGTTCTCCTGGCGCGAGCCGTCCGTCGACGATGCTGGCGCGAATCTGTCGATAGATCTGACCAGCCAGGTCACGGCGGCCGCGGAGCTTGATGTGGGCGTTCATCTTGTAGGCGCGAATGGCGATTCCGCCGGATTCTAGGGCTAGTTGCGGCGTTGAAGAGGAGTACGCGGCCCGAAACCACACTGGTGATGTGGGGTCTCGGCGCGTTCGTTGTGTTTTGTATCGATCGATCTATAATAATTTCGTAGCAATCGATACAAAATAGGCCGGGGCGAGGGCGCTCCGGCACGGAACCTGGATATGCAATGTCACACAAGACTTTCCTGATCACCGGTGCGAGCAAGGGAATCGGCCGGGCCTTGTCCCATCGCCTGGCGGCTGCCGGGCACAAAGTGATCGGCGTCGCGCGTAACGCCGACCCCGGTTTCCCCGGCATTCTGGTGCCCGTCGATCTCACGGACGCGGTTGCCACTGAACATGCGCTGACGACACTGAGGTCCGAGCACGTGATCGACGGTGTCGTGAACAACGTGGGGTTCATCGAGCTTGCGCCACTTGGCAATATCGACCTTGACGCCATGGACGATATGTTTCGGTCGAACCTGCGGCCAGCCGTTCAGCTTGTCCAGGCGCTATTGCCGGATATGCTGGAGCGGGGTTGGGGCCGTATCGTGAACCTGTCGAGCCTTGTCGTGCTGGGCGTTGCGAACCGCTCCGTCTATGCCGCGGCCAAAAGCGCCATGATCAGCTTCACACGAACGTGGGCACTCGAACTCGCTCCCACCGGGATCACGGTGAATGCGGTTGCGCCGGGGCCAGTTGAAACCGAAATGTTCCGTGCCAATACGCCACAGGGCAGCGATGCGGAGAAGCGATTTCTGTCCATGGTGCCGATGGGGCGTCTGGGCAAGCCGGATGAACTGGCCGCCGCGATCGAATTCCTGCTTTCCGAGCCTGCCGGCTTTATGACGGGGCAGACGCTGTTCGTGGATGGCGGCGCGTCGATTGGCAAGGCGGCGCTCTAGCGCCCGGGACAGTGCCCCGTAGTCCTGCGATGGAAGGGCGTATCGCGGAGACGACCGGTGGCACCGCCGTAGGCCGGCGAGACATCTTGTGGCCTCGTTGGCCCCTTTGTGCTCGTTGGCCCCTTTGGGCCGATTGGCACGCAGCGGCCAGACGATCGTGACGTCTGGCACTTATATCCCGGTTGCGCTGGTCGCGCGCGGGCACACTGGCATCAAATCCCATGAGATGACCGCCGATACCAGACCGGTAGAGGCGGCCGTTCCGACCATGAGGTCTCGCCATGCGTGCCCAATCGCCCCTGTTGATCAGAAATTGGTCCACCAGCGATGTTCCGCAAAGCCAGCGGTACGACTACTACGCCCATGCCTTGGCAACAGCGATTTTCCCGATCCAGTTGAGCGGGAGCGCGCCGAGTGCCTTTGGCGTGGACATGTCAGCGGCCGACCTGGGCGGCATGACAGTCATCCGCCAGCGCGGAACCCCGCACCGTTGCTTTGCCGACAGGGGCAATATCGCGAGAGCTGAGGGCCGAACGTTCCACTTGCTTACCAGCACGCGATCCGCATGGACACTGGAGCACTTGACGCGCGAACGTCTGGGGCCCGGCGATGTGATCATGTGCGACTCGTCTATTCCGTTCAATCTCGAAATCGGCAACGATTTCAACATCGTTCACGTCGCGCTGTCGGAAGCCTGGATCCGGCAGTGGCTGCCCGCACCGTCCGTCCTGGTCGGCGCCAGGATAGACGCGAACGATAGCTGGGGCCGCGCGCTATCGGCATTCATGCAGAGTTTGGAACCCGCACGGCTCGCCGACTATCCGCTGCCACGGTCATTCATTGGCGACCACATCGGATCGCTGCTGGCGTTCCTTGCGCAAAGCAGGAGCGCAGTTTCACCGAAGCCAGCCAAAACCGAGGGTGCTGCGGTGCTGGATCGCATTCGCGACTGCATGGCCGGACAGTCGCGCGAGGCGACCCTGTGCGCGGCCGACGTCGCTGCAGCGGTAAGCATTTCGGTTCGTAGTCTCCATCGCCACTTCGCAAAATCGTCCACGACGTTTGGAGCCGTACTGATGGCCATGCGATGCGCGGATGCGGTTCGGATGCTGGAATCATCGAGCTTCAGCAGGCTGACCGTCGCCGAGATTGGGCGGCGGGCTGGGTTTGCCGATGCCGCCCATTTTTCCCGGGTGATGCGTGCTCGCGTGGGACACACGCCAAACCAGCTCCGCCGCGCGCACGCTGGCCCTTCGTCCCGCGACGATCCGAAGGAGGAGTAAATCGTGAGCGCAATCGTGACCTGGTCGACCAACGCCGTTCCCCGAACGCAACGACTTGACTACTTCGCCGCGGCGTTGTCCTCGGCCCTTGTCCCAATGCAGGTGGAGGCCACACACACGGGTGCGCTCGCATCGCATATGTCGATGCTCGACATCGATGACGTAGACGTGCTGTCGCAATGCGGATCCGCGCATCGGTCATTGCGCGGTCGCGCGGAGCTTGCGCGGAGTGGTGCGCACACCTACCACCTCATCGTGAATCGACGCGCAGCCTGGTACGTGGAGCACGCGGGCGCCACGCGCGTGCGGGCGGGGCAGGCGTTCCTGATCGATTCGGCAAGGGCCAATCTCATCGAAATGCCGTCAGCCTACGAGGTCATCCACGTGAAGATGCCCGAAGCATGGCTGCGCCGCTGGGTGCGGGAGCCGAGCCGGTTGGTTGGCCGGCCGCTCGGCGGCGAGGTCGGCCAGATGGATCATGCGTTGGCAGCGTTCGTGGCCGGAATGACGCCACACGCGCTGCGCGATGGACCGTTGCCGGCATTGATGATGATCGATCATCTCGGCGCCATGCTCGCCATGGCGAGCGGAACAACGGGAAGACCGATCGCGGCCTCGTCCGCCGCGCTTGCGCTCTACAACAAAGTTTTCGCCTGCATTGCCAACCGGAGCGCGGAACCCCTGCTGAGCCCCGGTGACATCGCGAATTCGCTGGCGATTGCAGAGAGCGAATTGCACAGTGTGCTCGCGTCGTTCGGTGACACCTTTGCGAGCCTGCTTGTCACGCATCGTCTCGCCAATGCGCGTCGGATGTTGGCGTCTCGCGCGTTCGAGGCCTTTACTGTGCCCGAGATCGCGCTTCGCGCCGGCTTTTCGCGCGGCGCCGATTTGACGAAGCTGCTTGATCCCGGCGACGCATCCGCCAGCGATACCCGCGAAGCGCAGGATCGGCCGAAACGTCTCCGACCCTCGTAGCGTTTGGCGCCGCTCCAATGGCTACCTGAAAATGCATCAAAAGTGGCTATGTGAAGTAACCGGAATTCGGCCGTAAGCTCCGGCACCAGCACGTTTCATCGTTCGCCTCGAACTCACCAGCGGATTCACGTCGGATACGCGTTGCCTGCGAGTCTTCATGAATACAGTCGCCATCCTGATGTCGGCGTTTCTGCTTTCCGTGTTTGCCCTCGGGGCATTCATCTGGAGTATGCGGAAGGGCCTGTTTGATACCTCGCCGGCTGCGGCACGCGTGATCTTCGCCGATGAGGAGGCTGGGCACCCGGAAGACCCAGCGTCGGCGCGCCATGGAATCGTCAACCGGTCGCGCGAAGAAGCCGACCGGTCATCCGCGCCAGTCGTGTTCCTGTTCATCTGTTGCGCGATGGTATGGCTTCTGGTTGCTTCGGTCGCCGGCCTGACCGCGTCGATCAAGCTGCACGAACCCGATCTGCTGGCTTCGGTGCCGTGGCTGTCTTTTGGCCGGATACGCACGATTCATCTGAATGCGGTGGCCTATGGCTGGGCACCAATGGCGGGGCTTGGCATCGCGATCTTCTTGCTGCCGCGCCTGCTGAAGACCGAGCTGATGGGCGGGCGCTGGGCGGTGCTGGGGGCCGCGCTCTGGAATGCCGGGTTGATCGCGGGTATCGGCAGTATCGCGGCGGGCATTTCCGATGGACTCGAATGGCTGGAGATTCCCTGGCAGGTCGATATCCTGTTTGTGATCGGCGGCGCGTTCGTCGGCTTTCCCCTTTTGTTGACGCTGGTGAATCGCAAGGTCGACCACCTCTATGTTTCCGTCTGGTACATGGGATGCGCGTTGTTCTGGTTCCCCGTGCTCTTTCTCGTTGCCAACATTCCGGGTCTCCATTTCGGCGTGGAGCAGGCCACCATGAACTGGTGGTTCGGACATAACGTGCTGGGTCTGTTCTACACACCGCTTGCGCTTGCCTCGATCTACTACTTCCTGCCGAAGATCATTGGACAGCCGGTCAGGTCTTACGGCTTGTCATTGCTTGGGTTCTGGGCGCTGGCTTTCTTCTACGGCCAAGTGGGCGGGCACCACCTGGTGGGCGGACCGGTACCGGGTTGGCTGATCACACTTTCGATCGTGCAGAGCATGATGATGCTGATTCCGGTCATCGCGTTCTCGATCAACCAGCACCAGACGCTACGGGGCCACTTTCGCCAGCTGATCGAATCCCCGACGCTTCGGTTCGTGACTTTCGGCGGCATGATGTACACGCTGAGCTCGATTCAGGGTTCCTTCGAGGCGTTGCGAGCCGTCAATCGCGTCACCCACTTCACGCACTACACGGTCGCACACGCGCATCTTGGCCTCTATGCCTTCGTGAGCTTCGCGTTTTTTGGCGCGATCTACTTTATCGTGCCGCGTATCTCCGGTCGCGAGTGGCCATACCGTTGGATGATCTATTGCCACTTCTGGCTGGCCGCCGGCGGGATTGGCGTTTACTTCCTCAGTCTGACCATTGGCGGCTGGTTGCAAGGCATGGCCATGCTTGATGCCGCTCGTCCGTTCATGGATTCGGTGCAGGTGACCATTCCTTATCTGAAGGCGCGATCGGTGGGCGGCACGATGATGCTGGCCGGTCACCTTTTTCTTGTTGCGAACTTCGTATGCGCGATCTTTGGGCTTGGTCCCAACCGCGATCGCCCTGCGCTATTTCACCAGGGCAGCAAGCCGGAGCAGGGAGTGGGAACATGAACAACGAAAGCGCACTGCTTGCCGGTGGCATGACGATGCTGGCGATCGCCACCAGCGCATTGGTCGTAATCCCGTACCTGCAGTTGCACGACGTAAAGCCAACGCCAGGCCTGAAGCCGTACACCACCGCGGAGTTGCGTGGGCGCGGCGTGTATATCGCCAATGGCTGCATCTACTGTCATTCGCAGCAACCACGAGACAGCAGTTTCGCGCCCGATGCCAAACGTGGCTGGGGGCGAGCCGCCGTTGCCGGCGACTACTACTACGACAGCCCCCATCTTCTCGGCACCATGCGAACGGGGCCGGATCTGATGAACATCGGGGTGCGCCAGCCCAGCGCAGACTGGCATCTCGGGCATCTGTACCAGCCCCGTGCCTATGTCAGCGGCAGCATCATGCCGAGCTATCCATACCTGTTCGATGCCAAGGACGCTCCCGATGCAGGCGAGAAGGCCATCACCTTGCCACCAGGCTACGCGCCAGTTGGCAAGGTAATTGTTCCCACTGCGGCAGCGCTGGATCTTGTGGCATACCTGCAGTCTCTGAACCGGACCGGGCCTGTATTGCCACCGATCGATGGCGCCGCGGCGCGCTGAAGGCAGGAGACTGCAATGACCGATGTTCGGGAAACACGGCAGGCCGAGGCGGCGCGTGCGCGCGAGCACGAAGACCCGCATGAGAACCAGGCGCCCATTCCGCGCTATGTGCTGGCAATGGTTGCTGTCCTGGTGGCTTGGGGGGCGTGGTACATCGCCACGGCGCCAATCAATCAGGCGCCCGAACTGGGCGATCGTCGCACGCTGGCGGACCTGCGCGGCAATTCGAAGGGCGCTGGAGCGAAGGTCGATGGCGCCGCCATCTTTCAGAGCCGCTGCGTGGCTTGCCATCAGGCCAATGGACAAGGCTTGCCCGGCGTCTTTCCGCCTTTGGCCGGATCGGAGTGGGCCAACGGTAACGAGTCCCGCGTCGCACGGATTGTATTGCGAGGCGTGACCGGCAAGCTGACTGTCAAGGGCGCAGTCTATAACGGGGCGATGCCAGCCTTTGCCGACCAGCTTACCGATGCCGAGATCGCGGCCGTACTGACACATGTACGCGCCCAGTGGGGAAATAGTGCTTCGGCAATTTCGGCGGAAACCGTTGCGGCATCGCGTGCCGACACCGCTGGGATGAAAGGATCCTTTGATGGCGACGCCGCGCTTGGCGGGCCCGGCGGCTAGGCCGTGGCTGGCGCTTGGTGCCGTACTGGCGGCGGGCATCGCCGGGCTGCACGCGCTGACCTACGGCCTGTCGGCCTGGACACTGGACGAGCGACGTGACCTGCGGATCGCGTCGCTGGACCTTCGAATGCCAGCGACTGCGGTGCGGAACCAGCAAGGGCATGGTGCCGAATTGTTCTCCGGAAACGCGCCGTCGACGGTGTATATCGTGGATTTCATCTACACGCGCTGCAATACCGTATGTAGCGCGCTGGGCGGCGAGTTCGCGCAGTTGTCTCGCCAGGTCAAGGCCGATGGCTTGTCAGGTCGACTTGGTCTTGTATCGATATCACTCGATGCACGCGATACGGCAGGCGACTTGAAAGCGTACGCCACAACCTATCGGGCGAGCTTGCCGGAGTGGGAGGTAGTCACCGCAAACGATTTGCGCGAACTGAAGGCGTTGCTACGCCAGACGGATGTGATAGCGATACCGGATGGGATGGGCGGCATCACGCATAACGGGGCACTCGACGTGGTTTCCGCGAATGGTGTGGTTTTAGCCAC
Organism: Cupriavidus sp. HMR-1; assembly: GCF_000319775.1. Lineage (NCBI taxonomy): Bacteria > Pseudomonadati > Pseudomonadota > Betaproteobacteria > Burkholderiales > Burkholderiaceae > Cupriavidus > Cupriavidus sp. HMR-1. The sequence continues at coordinate 80,870 of NZ_ANKP01000277.1, read as the reverse complement.
GTATCCAATGGAGCAGTTTCAGCAGGCGTACTTGTTTGCACGAAGCCTCGTGCGTCAGGCGGCGCGATGAGCAGGAAGTCATGGCATCTCGTTCTGCTGATTTGCCTGATTCCGGCGCTGCCCCCGCTCCGTGACGTCGTCGAGGCATCGATGTCTTCGCTGATGTTGTGTCTGCTGCCATGTTTGGCCGTGGCGGGTTGGGCCTTCGCAGAGCTATATGTCATAAGACACCGGAGCCTAATGGCCACTATGCAGCCTTACGGGCTCGCTCTCTGTACCCTGAGCACATTTGCGTACGGCGTCTGGATGGTGCCCATTGCCATTGACCTGTCCAGAATGTCAATGGCTACGGGCATTGCGCGCGATGTTTCGGTGTGCGTGGCGGGATTCTCGATGGCGCTCGCAATCCGCATTTCGCCGTGGCCCGTCTTACTCTTCTTCACTGGCAACCTGGTCTGGATGGGCGTAACGGTTGGGTTGATCTTTGTTGACGAGCAGGTGCGACTCTGCGCGAACTATCTGCTTGGAGACCAGCATCAGGCCGGAGCGGGCATCGTCGCTTACTCGGCCGGTGCGGGACTTTGGTTGCTCGGATGGGCTTGTCGCAAGGCGGGTCTTGCGGATCTGTCATCGGATATCTAGTTGGCTTCACTCCGCATAACCGCCGTCGATCTGCAGGACGGTGCCGGTTGCGAAGCCGTTGGCAATCAGGAAGAGGCCCGCCTGGGCCAGTCCCGATGCAGTACCCACGCGACCGACCGGCAGGCCCGCGCCGATGCCGTGTAGCACGCTGGCGCGCGCGTCGGACGGCAGAAAGTCCCAGGTCGGGGAATCGACTACGCCCGGGGAGACGACGTTGACGCGAATCGGTGCCAGCTCCACGGCCAGCGTTCGCGCCAGTCCGTCGAGCGCCGCGTTGACCGCCGCCGCGATGCTGGCCCCTGCGTTGGCCTTGTACGCGGCGCCTTCGGCCAGTGAACGCTGAATGGTTTGACGGACCGGACGACACGAGCACGTTCTGCAGCTTCTCCCAACGACAGTGCCTGACCGACCCGTAGCAGTCCCTTGCTGCTGACCTGGCAATGTCCGATAACGAGCCAGGAGGGGACAGCGATGATCGATGGTGTCAAAGCAATCCGGCCATGACGGGAAATCACCGAGGGCATCAAGATATTGCTTGTCCCGGGGTACCAGTCCGAAGAGGTTCGGCGTGCAGGCGTCGCGAACGCCGACATCGCCCGAGGTGCTACTTCGTCGATATCAGAGAAACCCACTGGCCAGGTCTAAGACCGCGTGAATTGACTGCCGCCAGAGCAATTGCCATGACCGCGCCGGAATTGCGTCCTTGCCAGGCTCGATCCGTGCGGATGTCTGCGGTGAGAGGAGTTAGGCGAGAAGCCTTTCCCGGTGCGATGAAACGGTCTTATGTGCTGAATCTACGAACCAGTTCCGCAGTTCGATAGTTGAAATGCTTCCTTGTGTGCCATCTGGTGGATTCCTAAGATTGCCCAGTTTGCAATTGCTTGGAGTGGTACATGAGTTCGGTCTTCGAGGCCTCCTACGTCAACGTAGGTCGACGTTCGCTGTTGCGGGGAATCGGCGCTGTGGCGGCAGGTGTTTCAGGCGTGCTGCCCGGTTTGTCGCTGGCGCAACAGCGCGAACAGGCGACGCTAGCCACAGGCAGTGCTGGCTACACGTGGGCCCTGACAGCGGTGGCCGAGAGCGCTGGCTACTGGAAGAAGCGCAATGTGGACCTGCGCGTCCAGGATTTCACGACGGGCCGTGACGCCATGCAGGCTTTGCTGGGTGGCTCGGCGAACTTTTCGACGACGACGGATACGCCACTGGTATTTGCCGTGCTGCAGGGCCTCAAGCCGGCGGTACTCGCGAACTTCAGCCGCTACTCGTATGACATGAAAATCGTCGCCAGCGAGCGCAGTGGGATTGATCCCAGAAACCCCTCAGGTCTCAAGGGAAAGAGGATTGGTACCCCAGCTGGCACGTCGGGCCAGTACGCGCTGGCCAAGTATCTGGAGTTCGCCAAACTGCAACCAGGCGACATCACGCAGATCAATATCGCGCCTTCGGACCTGGTAGGCGCGCTGGTACGCGGTGATATCGACGCCTTCTCCTGGACGGCACTGGCTGGCAGTGCAGCACAGCGTCAGAGTGGCGGGAAGGTGGTGTTTCTCACCCAGAATGGCTACGAGAAGTACTTCCGTAGCCATCAGTTGTTGCTGGTCAATCAGGCCACGCTCAGCAGTCGAAAGGCCCTGCTGTCCGATGCAGTCAATGCCTTGCTCGATGCGGAGAACCATATCCACACCAACGCAGCCTGGCCGGACCAGGTGTCGAGCCGCGTTCGCAGCACGCCAGAAGAGATCCGCCAGTTCACCTCTACGTTCGAGTTCAAGGTGGAGTTCAACAAAAGCTTCGTCGAAGATCTGGTCAGCCAGGCCCAATGGGCCATCGACAACAAGCTTGCCCCTCGTCCCAAAGGCGACTTGCGGGAGCTGTTTCGCAGCGTGATCCACGACGAGACGTTGAAGTCCATCAACCCGAGCCGTGTCAGTCTGGGGTGAACGTGTATGGGTGAGCTTATTCAGTTCCAGCGCGTCTCGCAGTTCTTTGCGGTACGCGATTCCACGCCGACACAGGCGTTGAACGAGGTATCGCTGGACGTTCGCGCCGGAGAGTTCGTTTGCCTGATCGGCCCGTCAGGCTGTGGCAAGACCACGCTGATGCATCTGCTGGCAGGCTTTGTGAAGCCGACCGCTGGCGCGGTGCGCTTTCGCGGTGAGCCAGTGAGGGGGCCGGGCCCTGAGCGCGGCGTCGTGTTCCAGGAGTACGCGCTGTTTCCCTGGATGACCGCGCGCCAGAACGTGGAGTTCGGCTTGCGTGCGTTGAAGGTGGATGCCGGGGAGCGCAAGCGGCGTGCACTGCAGGCGTTGGAGCGGGTACATCTGTCCCATGCGGCGGATCGCTATCCCAATGAACTGTCTGGTGGCATGCGCCAGCGTATTGCCGTGGCGCGCTCTCTGGTCGTGGAGCCTCAGGTGCTGCTGATGGACGAGCCATTTGCCGCAGTGGACGCGATGACGCGGGCGTCGCTGCAGAATGATTTGCTGCGACTTTGGCAGGAGACCGGCGTGTCGGTGCTGTTCGTTACCCACAACATCGATGAAGCCATCTTCCTCGCGCAGCGAGTGGTGGTCATGGCCGCGCACCCTGGAAGCGTCAGGGCCGATATTGCCATCGAGTTGCCGTACCCGCGCCAGCGCGGTTCGCTGGAGTTCGCGCAGCACTATGCCGAAATCGAGTCGGCGCTGGCGGAAGGTTACGAAAGGCGTGCAGGATGAGTTTCCCGAGTATTGCGCAACCCGAACTGGGCGCGGAAGGCAGGCGTCAAGGTGGCGCGGCAGCCACCGTCGCCGACACGGCGTCGCTGGCCGAGCGGTTCCAGCAGGATTCCGAACGACAGGAGCGAAGCCGGCGTCGCGGACGCATCGCGCTGAATCTGCTGGGCGTGGCCTTGTTTCTCCTGGCATGGGAGGCGATTCCGCATGTGTTCGAGTGGATCAATCCCGCGCTGTTTCCGCCGCCGTCCAAGGTGCTGGAGGCCGCTATCCCCTTGATTCGGTCAGGTGAACTCTTCGGGCACATCGGCATGAGCTTGTTGCGTGCCATATCAGGCTTTGTCATCGCTCTGGTGCTGGGCATTTCCGTGGGTGTGCTGACCGCACGCATTCCCTTGCTGCAGTATGTGAGTGAACCAGTGCTGCATGGCTTTCGCTCAGTGCCGTCGCTGGCCGTCGTCCCGCTGGCAGTGCTGTGGTTCGGCATAGGCGAGGCACCCAAGGTTGCGCTGATTGCCTGGGGAGCGTTTTTCCCGATCTGGATTACCACCTTCATCGGCGTGCGCGACACCAACGTGGTGTACCTCCGTTCGGCAGCTTCCTTGGGGGCGGGGCGGTTGCAGCAGCTGTTCCTCGTCGTACTGCCGGCGGCTTTGCCATTTATTCTGGCCGGCGTCCGTCAGGCGCTTGCGGTGTCGCTGGTCGTACTGGTCGCCGCGGAACTCTCCGGGTCGACACAGGGCATTGCCTACATGATGTCGCTGGGACATCAGCTCTTCCAGGTGGAGATCATGTTCATCGGACTGGTGCTGCTGGGCGTGTTCGGTTTCCTGGCGGATCGCTTGTTCCTTCTGGTGACGCGCAAGCTGTTCCCGTGGTATCACACGGTCAGCTAGGACATGGGAGCGACACGAGGTCTGCTCGTCCTGCATAACGCGCAGATCCATACATTCGACGCACGGCACCCGCGCGCCCACGCAATCGCGCTGCGCAACGGTCGCGTGGTGGCGCTGGATGACGCTGCCATGGCGCTCGCGCAGCAGGCCGAAGCCGTACGCGACTTGCAAGGTGCGTGTGTCATTCCGGGCTTCAACGATACCCACGCGCACATGGAGCGAGAAGGGCTGAAGACGCTTCGCCCTTCGCTTGCACAGGCCCGCAGCGTGGAGGACGTGTTGAACGTCGTTCGCGAACGGGCGAGATTGACGCCGAAAGGGCAGTACATCGTCACCATGCCGGTGGGCACGCCGCCTTACTACTTCGGCGGGCCCGCACAGTTGCGGGAGGCGCGCATGCCCACGCGCGAGGAGCTCGACGAAGCTGCGCCGGATCATCCGGTCTACATTCCGGCGCACTTCGGCAACTGGGGCAAGCCGCCGGGACGCGCGGCACTCAACAGTCTGGCGCTGCGGAGGAATGGACTCACGCCTGCCAGTCAGTCACGCTGCGCCGGCGTGGAGATCGGGCTGGACGCACAGGGGCAACTGAACGGTGAGATCGTCGAACACAATAATCGCCCGACGATTGAGTTTGACTTGCTTCCGGATGTGCCCCGATTCAGCTTTGCCGAGCGGATTCAAGGGCTACGTATCTCACAGCGCCTTTATCATGCGCAGGGCGTCACCAGCATCTACGAAGGCCATGGCTCGGCGCCTGAGACAATCTCCGTGTATCGCCGGTTGTGGGAGGAGGGGGAGTTGACCATGCGCACCAGCCTGGTGGTGAGCCCAACGTGGGACAATCTGACTGAGGCGGCACGTGCGATGCGGGATTGGCTGGCAGCGGCCCGTGGGCGAGGTCTTGGTGACCCGTGGTTGCGCGTGAGCGGCGTCCATCTGGCCTATGGAGGTGACGCCGCCGTGGCCTGTTGCGCGCGGCAGGACTTGCCGAACACCGGATGGTCGGGCTTCGTCGAGCAGGCCGTGACGCCGGCAGACTATCGGGCCCTGTGCTTCCTCGCGGCCGAGCATGATCTGCGAGTCAACACCATTGTGGGCGATCGTCTGCATGAGATCGTTCCGGTGCTTCGCGAAGTGGACGCAAGATTTCCGCTGAACGGGCGCCGATGGGTGATGCAGCATATTGCCCGTGCGCGTCGCGAGGACTTGCTGGCGCTGAAGTCGCTTGGCATTCTGGCCACCACTATTCCGACGTATTGCCTCTGGAAAGGTGGCAGCGCCTATCTCGACGAGACTGACGGTGGAAACGCCGTAGTGCCACATGCTACGTTCGAGGAGCTGGGGCTGCCGTACTCCCTTGCGACCGACAACATCCCTTATCAGCCGTTTTTCACTCTCTGGGTGGCGGCACGCAGGCAGGAGCGCGTCAGTGGCCGTACCATCGGGCCCGGGCAGGCGCTGTCTCTGCAACAGGGCCTGGCTGCGTTCACGGTGGCAGGTGCGCGGCTGACGTTCGACGAAGACTGGAAGGGGCCGCTCTATCCCGGCTACGCGGCCGATCTGGCAGTGCTGTCGGATGACCCGTTTTCGCAGGAGCCCGAAGAATGGAAGACATTGCACAGCACGCTCACCATCGTGGGAGGCCGGGTGGTGCATGAAGCCGAAGCGGCTTGAGTGAAGCCAGGGAACGGGACTGGCCCTTGCCAGTCCCTGGTCCGGCGACAGGGTAGCCGTCGCAGACTGCGAGCGACTCCCTCGCTCAGCGGGCACCCGGCATACTGAGGAGCTGATATGAGTCGTCTACGCCCCGCTTCTCCGGAAATCCGCGATTCCAGCCAATGTTCTTGCGGTAGCTCCCCAGCAGTTCCTCGCGCACTAGCGATTGCTCGCTCACGCCGGTCGAAGCCTCGGCGTTGGGAGAGACGAACATGGCATCCTCCGGGCACCAGGCCTCGCACATGAAGCAGGTCTGGCAGTCGGCCTGTCGGGCAATGGTCGGTGCGGCCTGAGGCACGGCATCGAACACGTTGACCGGGCAGACGCGGACGCAGATGTTGCAGCCAGTGCAGCGGCTTTCGCTAATGAGTTCGATCATGCGGCAATACCTTCCTGCTTGGCACTGGCCTGCGCCGATCGCGGACTACCTTGTGTGTCATAGGCCAACGGACGGGCCCAGACCTGGTCCAATCCCCCGCTGACGATATGGTGGTGCTGCGTGGAATCCAGCTGCAAGTGGTCGTAACGCTTATGCATGCCGCGTGATTCCTTGCGGGCGAGGGCGCTGGCGTACATCCAGCGCGCAGTGGCAAGCATGGCCGCTGCCTCGCGCGCGGCAAGCATCTGCTCCACCGCCGCAGGCGCGGACTCGCGCACGCCGAGCCACGCGTCATCCAGACGACCGAGAGAAGGTGCAAGCACGTCGGCGTGGCGAAAGTAATTGCGGTCGAATGGGAATACTTCGTCTTGCACGGCTTGGGTGAGCGCGGCAGGATTGATGGCCTGGCGGCCGGCACCGGAAATGGCCGCGACTCCGGCGCCCCGCGCCGCGCGCTGGTTGGTGCCGCGCTGGAGTGCAAACCTCGCCGCCCCTTGGCCGGCCCATGAGCCAGAGGAAATGGCCCAGGCTGCATTGTGGCTGCCGCCTCCGGTAAATCCGCCGCAGATGGGCTCGCGTGTGGCGGCATCTCCGGCGGCATACAGGCCGGACACGCTGGTGGCGCAGTCTTCGCTGGTGATACGCAACCCGCCGGTTCCGCGTACCGTGCCTTCGAGACGCAGCGTGACGGAAAAGCGTTGCGTGAAAGGATCGATGCCCTGACGGTCGAACGGCAGGAAGAAGTTGGGCTGCGAGGCGCGCATGGCCAGGCGTGTCGCCTCATCGGCCTTGTCCAGCCGGGCGTAGACCTTCTGCCGATTTAGCTCGCGCGCGATCACGCTGCGCCCCCCTTTGGATGCGGCGCCGGGAATCACCTCGCCAGCTTCATCGGTGAAAGAGGCCCAGTTGTAGAACATGGTCTTGGTAACCGAGCCGCTCTCGGGCGCGATGGCATAGGCATTGGAGAACTCCATGCCAGACATGTCGGCACCCACTTCCGCACTCATCAGCAATCCGTCACCAGTAAGGACATTGCAGCCGAGCGCACGACTCAGGAACGCGCAGCCACCGGTGGCGATGACGACCGCTTTGGACCTGACTCGCCATTGTGAGCCGTTCTGACGGTGAACACCGCGCGCGCCAGCCGCGCTGCCATCGTCAGCCTGCAGCAGTTCCAGCGCGGGGCTTTGGTCCAGAATCTTCACGCCCGCCTGCACCACGCGTTTGCGCATCAGCCGCATATACTCGGGCCCCTGCAATGACACGCGCTGTGAGCGGCCCGCCGCATCGACGGGGAACGGATACCCGTGATCGGCCAACTCATTCATGCCATGCCACGTGCGGTCCAGCACGCGTTCCATCCAACGATAGTCCGCCAGCCGACCACCCATGTCGTAGCGGCTGTCCATAGCGGTCTCGCGTTTGCCTTCGTCCGGCGAGATGTACCACACCGTGGTTCCTGCCGCCGCCGTCGCGCCGGAAGAACCGCAGTATCCCTTCTCCGCCAGCACGACGTTTGTTGCGCCGTTGCGTACGGCCTCCAGCGCAGCCCACGTACCTGCGGGACCGCCGCCTATCACCAGGACATCAGCTTCCAACTCGGTATCTGTGGATGACGAGGATTTCGTGCGCCCGACCTGATTCATTTGTCACTCCAAGGTTTCATGCAGCAACCAGCAATGCTAGGCAACACATCCCGACATGGGAATGAAGCTTTTGGCATTAGTTAGTGCGCAAACTGGCGCACGACGTCTGTCCGACGTTGCCTACCAGCGCGGATGGACCGGGTCGAAGACTGAGGTGCGCCAGAAGCGCCTCGCTATCTCGGTATAGCCACGGTAGTAGAAGCCGCCATTGCCGTGTAGTACTGCGGCGCGATGCGCGCGGAAGTAACGGGGGATGTGATACCAGGGCAGTGTGGGAAACAGGTGATGCACGTAGTGGAGGTTGTTGTAGAGGTAAAGCAGACCACCAATGCTGTTGGATTCCACGATAGCCGTACGTTCCACTGGACGTTCACCCCAGCGATGCTCGGTGAACGTCCGGAGCTGACCGAGCATCATGCCCGGATAGACGAAGTACAGCAGGTACTCCCACCAGCGCATGCCGGCCAGCGCCAGCGCGAAGTACAGCACGGGCGTCGCGGACAACGCATGTATCGCCCAGATCTTCAGACGACTGAAATCGCCTGCCATCAGGCACCGATACTCATTGCGCGCGAGCCGTACCAGACGCAGGCCGGGGCCGCATATCAAACGCACCGGCAGGATCTGATTGGCGCGATAGATCGCGCGCCATGTGGCGCTCATTGCCTGCCATTGAGTGGGGCTGTGGTACGCGGTTTCCGTGTCTTTCTGGGGATGGGTGAGATGGGCGTTGACGTGGTGCGTGCTGTGTCCCTTGTTGTAGAACGGATACGGCAACCAGAGGTTGATGGGTGGCCAGACTACGGCAGTACGCAACCAGATCGGCAGGTGCCGCATGGCGTGAATGGATTCGTGCTGCAGGGAAAAATGGAGCTGCGCGACATAGCCGCCCGCCAGGAACAGCAGCGGCCCGGGGATGCTTGCGTGCCACCAGACCAGCGCGGCCCACGCGGCATAAAGTACGGCGGCCAGTGCAATGGTGGGAAGTTCATAGCGATCCCAGGCATGCGACGAGCGTTCCGGCGCGGGTAGCCGCGTCGAGTGGGCCGGCGATGTGCTGGAGTCGGTCGCCGGCACTCGGGCCTTTCCTGTCGGCGCGCTTTCGATGGTCTTGGTGGCTGGGCCAGTGCTCGCGGGCGTGACAAGGGACATGATGGGCAAGTTCGTATCACGCCAACGCTCACCATGTAACGGACGAGGGCAGGGCGCGGTCGGTGTCTGGAGAAATAGTTGCCATCGTAGGAGGCTGGGCCGCGCCGTCGCAACGAAGATTCGGATATGTGAATACACGAATTTCTTCGTTCCCTTGGGTATTCGCTTCGGCATCCAATAGATGTCTGTTTGCATCACGTCTAGCGAAAATTCCAATGAAGCACTCACATCAGCAGCGCAGAAGAATCGGGTTTAACGGGGTCATATTCGGCATGCTGGTGTGCCTTGCAACGTGGTTGCCAGGGGCGGATGCCGCGCCCACGGATGCCTATCCCAGCAAGCCGATTCGGATGATCGTGCCGTATCCCGCAGGCGGCATTGCCGACAAGGTGGCCCGCGATGCGTCCGATGAGCTAGGCAAGCGCCTGTCGCAGACGATCGTGGTGGAGAATCGCCCGGGCGCGGCAGGCAATATCGGTTTTGAGTGGGTGGCACGACAGCCCGCGGACGGCTACACGCTGTTGCTGGCACCCGCTTCCAACCTGACGGTACAGCCGGCGTTGTTCAAGCATCTGTCCTACGATCTGGATCGCGACTTCACCCCGGTTTCCCTGCTGGTGCTAACCCCGCAGGTGCTGGTGGTGAACCCGAACTTTCCGGTGAACTCGGTGCGGGAACTGATCGACTACTCGCGTGCGCACCCGAATAAGGTCAATTTCGGGGCAAGCATCGGCTCCTATGCGCATCTGGCGGGCGAGAAGCTCAAGACAGAGACTGGCGCGAACTTCACCTCCATTCCGTATCAAGGTTCCGTGCCGGCTCTCAACGATCTGATGGGCGGACAGATCCAGTTCATGTTCACGGAGATGGCCACTGCGCTGCCCTATATCCAGGGCGGCAAGTTGAAGCCCCTGGCAGTCGCCTACAAGAGCCGCGTGTCATGGTTGCCCAACGTGCCGACACTGAAGGAGCTTGGTTTGCAGAATTTCGAAGTGACGTCCTGGTACGCCATCGTTGCCCGCAGTGGAACGCCCCCGCAGATCATCCAGCAACTGTCGCGCGAACTGAACAACATCGTTCAAGCGCCTGGGTTCAAGAAGCGCTACACCGATATCGGGGCAACAACGGTAGGCGGTCGTCCGGAGGAGCTCGGCAGATTCGCGCGGCAGGAAGCCGTCCAGTGGATTGAAGAGGTCAAGCGTGTGGGCATCGAGCCAAACTGAGTTGGATGTCTTGCTGCATCTATCGCATTGAGATAAGCAACGATATCCAAGGGAGTTGTTTCGATGGCAAGCATTTCGCCGCCACGTCTGAAGGCGTGGCTTGAGGAGGGAAGCGAGCTGGCGTTGCTCGACGTCTCCGAAGGGCGCTATTTCGCGGCGGGTCACATCGTCGCGTCGCGGCACCTGCCGTTGTCGCTGCTGGAGCTCGAAGCGCCGCAGATCCTGACGCGGCGGGACGTACCTGTCGTCCTGGCCAGCGCGGATCCGCGTGCGGGTGCCGCGTCCGAACAGGTCGCGCGTGCTGCGGCTGTCCTGCGGCGGTTGGGATACCAGGAGATCCATGAACTCGAAGGTGGGCTTTCCGCATGGGCGGCGAGTGGCGGCGTCTTGATCGATGGCTACAACGCATTGGTCAAGGCGTTCGGCGAGGAAGTCCGCAAGCACTACCGCGTGGATGAACTGTCGCCAGAGGCGTTGGCCAGGCGCCTGGATCAGGGGCAGCCGACAACCGTGGTGGACGTACGCACGCTGGCTGAGCATCAATTCAGCACGTTGCCAGGCGCGCTGAACTACCCCGGCACGGAATGGCCGCTGCGAGATTTGCCGCAGCGTGAACCGGATCACTTGTGGGCAGTGCACTGCTTCAGTCGGACGCGCGGTGTGATTGGCGCGGCGACAACGCGCGTGGTACATGGTCAGCATGTGCCGGTGGCATGGGTGGGGGATGGTGTCATGGCTTGGGTGGTTCAGGGTGAAGACGACGTGCGGCAGGCGCCAGAGCCGGACGACGTGCTGCCTCCCCTGATTGAGGCGGATGCCATGGCGCGCGCGAATGCGCTGATCGCGCGATACGCCTTGCCCGTGGTGGATGCCGCCACCGTACAGCGGTGGCGTGGTGAGGCCACGCGGAACGTGCAATGCTTCGATCTGCGGCCTGGCGCCAAGTCACGACCCGGTGTGGTGGCGGTGTCTGGCGGCCAGTTGCTGATGCACTTCGAGAACCTGGTGGCGGTACGCAACGCCAGCGTGGTGCTGGTGGACGCGCCGCATCGCCTGCGATCGGCAATCACCGCGTTCTGGCTGCTGCAGTTGGGCGAGGCGCAGGTCTACATCCTCGATGCGCGGCCCGACCACGACTTGGCGAACTTCGAAGCGGTGCTCGAACCGCCAATGCGGTTGCTGGCGTCTTCGGCGCAACCTCAGCCAGTTAGCGCCGCACAGCTCTTGCACCATATCGCGCACGCCGGCGCACGTGTCGTGGACGTGGGGCCGAGCATCGACTACCTGCGCGGGCATGTTCCCGGCGCTTCCTATGCGACCGCTTCGGAGCAGCGTGCGCTTGGCGCGGCATTGGCCGATGCGGTGGCCAACGGGCAGCGGTTGGTGCTGACATCGCCCGACGGCAGGCAGGCCTTGCTCGCCGCGCGAGATTTGCTGGATGCCGCGCGCAATGTCTATGGCAGCGCCACGGCGGAGAACGCGCTGCAATGGCTGCAAGGGGGCACGGATGCCTGGCGTGCCGCCGGCCAGACACTTGAAACGGGGGCGGAAGATGATCGGTTGCTCACGCCTTTCCTGGATGACTGGGGTTCCATCATGCGCGTGCCCGAGTCCCAGCGCATTCCCGCATGGGAGCACTACCTCCACTGGGAGCGCAATCTCGCGCCGCGCGTGACGCAAGATCCCGCCGTGCGGTTCCGGTTCTTTGACTAGGGCGGAAACGGGCCAAGGCAGAAAGGGTGGGCCGCTTCCAGGCACCGAAGATTGGAGTTCGTACTTGCCATCGGCGTGAAGCTGAGTATGACATCGGCTTCACTCGTTTCTTCCATGGCGGCGATTACCGCGCCGCCCGCGTTATGGACGACCACGTCGACGTCGGAATGCCGCGCCGCGGCGACCAATGACGCCCAAATGCGTAAAACGAAATCCTGATGAGTACTTGAGGCCGTAACCCAACATTCGGTCGAATCCGATATGCGCAGTCCAGATAAGACCCGTTGCCAACCATGCTGGAGCATTGAAATAAATGCCAGTTCCAAGAAGAAGCAGCGGAAACGAGTACGAGTGAGCGACGTTGTAGATCAAGTGTCCGCGTTTTGAATTTAGCAAATAAACGATCATTGATACATCCGGAACGAGGAATAGCAGAAAGAAGAATTTCCATCCGATTCCAAGCTTCCCGTAAGCGAGTATGGAAAGAAAAGTACGCATAGGCCCTCGATCTGGAGGATCAACTTAACTGCGCCATCAGCGGAGGGGTTGTTCATGTCAATGTTGATTATTCTTCCTGCTGCGCCTGTAACTGCGCGAGCACGTCTTCATCACACGTGCCATTCATGATCCGCCGAGGAATGGTTCGGCTGTTTGCGGCGTTCACGGGTGTACTCCTACTGCGGCGTCGATCTCCTGAGCCGCGGCATCGAGAAAATCCAGAACGCTGCTGACAACCTGCTCGCGATCGTTATCGACACAGATCATGTGATAGCTGTTTTCGAGCACAACCACGCGCGCATCGGGCGCCGTGCGCGCAATGAAATCGGCGGATCTCAGACTGGTCAGTTCGTCCTCCCGTGCATGCACGACGAGCGTTGCACAAGCGAGGCGCGGCATGCTTCGTATGACTTTGCGGCGCAGCCGGTCCAATTCGCGGATACCTGCGAGCGGCACCCATCTATAGTGGAAGTGGTTGCCGCGCGCGAACTTCGTCTTCATGATGTTGCGCAGGCGAGAGTTCTTGATGCCAAATGGTTCGCTCTCTTCGATCTTCATCTTCGTACGCAGAAGCGGCAGGCGATAGGCAAGGTGACGCGCGGCACGCCACCATGGGGTGCTCCATCCGTCGATATAGATAGGCGGAGAAAGCATGATGAGACGGCCTTTCTCATGTCGCTCCAGCGCACACAAGGTTGCCGCCAGGAGCGAGCCCATGGATATGCCTATCACGTGCACGACCTCGTGCTGATCGATGACTTCGCGGTATTTGGCCGTTACTGCGTCGAGCCAATCCTCGGCGCGCACTGAAGACAGCGCGTCTGGCGTGGTGCCGTGACCCGGTAGGGTGAGCGAATAGGTTTCGATGCCGCAGCGTTTCAATTGCCGATGCATCAAGCCGAAATCGTGTTGGGTGCCGCCCAGGCCGTGAATCAGCAAGGCGCCGACGCGTGCCGTCATCGCTTATCGCTCCGCTGACGGCTGGCGCCGCCGGACCGCAGCGACGAAGGCAGCACGAAAATTGCGACCGACCATCTAAAGGTCTCGATACATAGCGCCATCACGTAATCACCGAAAACATGGGATCTCGAAAGGAACTTACGTCTTGCATCCCTCGACACAACAATCAGGCACTTCCATTGAAACGGAAGTCTTCCGATCCATCGCGATAGCAACAGCATCAGGGATCGACGACCGCACCGCAGGCGTCGGTCGGCAGAGCGGCGAAGTGACCGACGAGAGGCACTGCCTTCAGGCCAGCCGAAACGATGCGACACGGAGCAGCCGCTACCCCGCACCCACTCAGCGCAACGCATGCGGTGCCAAGCGCGAACCATTTGATCCAATGCGCGCACCGAACTTTTTCACGTCTGTTCAACTCATGTTGTTGATTCATGTTTGCCTTTCTGTTTCCGTGCGTCGGCTCGATTGCCGCGCGTGATACCCCAAGCGAGCCTGTGAGTACACAGGGCGACGATGGAGAGCCAGACTCTTTGAAAGAGCTCGTGCCCCGAAGGAACGAGAGCGATATGGCACGCTGGTCAGTACCGATAGGTGATGGACGTCAGCCCGAACCAATTGGCTTGTTTTTGTACGATTGGACTGTCTCTCGATGAACCGATCAGGCGTTCCATGCCAACGGTTGTGTTCAACGACCAGCGCGGCGAGAACATATGGGTCCATGCAACGGACATCGTTGCCTGGTCGAAGCCGCCCTTGGCCGAGTACGGCTGGAAGCGACTTCTTGCCGCTTGCGCGGCGGTCACGCCGAAGAACGTCTGTGTGTATCGGCCACTGCCCGCATGCAGGGTTCCGGTTACGCTGATGTTGTCGTTCCCAGCATGTACGATCGGCATCGTCAGATCGACGTGACCGCTGATGCCTCGTGTCGTATGCGTGACCGGCTGGTCGAGCGTCACGCTGAATGTCGAACTGCCGAACAAGCGCACGCCCGCCTGCACCGACACGAGCAGTGACCCAGGGATGTTGCCCATCCCCTTCAGATAGTCCGAGCCTGGCCCATTGAAGCGGTTCTCGTCGGTACGGCCCATGGCATAGCCAAGGGCTGCCGATACGAACAGGCCGTTGGAAAACTGCTTGCGATACCCTGCGCCGTCGGCAGAACTGATGAAGAAGCCATTGCCAAATTGCGCTGCGAGTACGGGCCCGACCACCGGCCTATAGTCGCGGCTGCCTTCATATCTTGGCGCCACGCCGGTGGCAAGCGAGAGGAGATAGAGGTTTTCTGCATGAGCGACCGAGACACAGCACACGGCAAGAACCGGGGCCCAGCAACAAAGAAGAGGATTGCGCACAGTTACGTCTTTTCGGGAAAGAAGTGCCGAAGTCTAGATACGGCATGGGCGCATGTCTGTCTTGAAAGTCCGGGCAATTGTGCGCAATTGTGTTCAAGTTTGCGCGAGTGTCCAGCGCGCACTTTTCGCACATCGGTTCAGATAAAATTCGCCGATTAGCGGGGAGAAAACGATGAACGAGATACCGCTCAAGCAGACGGTAGTGCTGGTCGAGGATGACAACCGTCTTGCTGAGCTGATCGCCGAATACCTCGGCGGCTACGAATTCACGGTGACAATTGTTCGGCGCGGTGACCTTGCCGTCGCCGCGGTCCGTGAACGCGACCCGGCTCTCGTGATTCTTGATCTGATGTTGCCGCACATGGACGGCATGGAAGTGTGCAGGCGAATCCGCAGCTTTTCGCGTGTACCGGTCCTGATCCTGACCGCGCGGGTTGACGTGTTCGACCAGATTGCCGGCCTCGAGATAGGTGCGGACGATTACGTGGTCAAGCCAATCGAGCCGCGCGTACTGGTTGCGCGAGCCCGGGCGCTGCTGCGGCGTGCGACACGCGAAAGCGCGGTTGCGGCGGATGCAGGCGAAACGCTTGTGTTCGGCGAACTGTCGATCTCGCCGCCCAACCGTACTGTCACCTGGCGTGGCCAGGTCGTAGACCTCAAGACCGCTGAGTACAACCTGCTGCTGATCCTCGCGCGTGCTGCCGGGACCGTGCTGAGTCGAGACGACATCCTGAAACAGTTACGCGGCATCGAGTTTGATGGAATCGATCGTACAGTCGATTCCGGTATCTCACGGCTGCGCCGCCGTTTCGAGGATGCATCGCAGGAACCACAGAAGATCAAGACAATCTGGGGGCGCGGGTACCTGTTCAGCCCATCTGCCTGGGAGGAATGACGTGCTTCGTTCGCTGGTCAAGCTGTATCTGTTTGTGCTGCTGGGCGGTGGCGTTGCCATCACGCTGGTCAATCATTCGTTCCCCCAACTGTTTCACGGTCGCGTCACCGAGAACGTGCGCGACAGCGAGAGAACCTATGCCTTTGTGCTGGCGGACTATCTGCAGCGTCATTCCGGTGCCGAGCGCGAAGCTGCGATTGCGACACTGCTGGCACATGGCAGCGAAGGCTTCAGCGTCATGACGATGCGTGACGTCATCCCATTGGTGGGTGAGGCACAACTGGCGGACCTGCGCGCCGGCAAGCTGGTGCTTAGCCGCAATACCAAGGAATACTATCTGCCTCTTCCCGACGGCACGATCATCCACGCCCACCCCGACGATGCCGTGAACCTCAGCATCCAGGTCTTCGCTTACGCGGTGATCGCTTTCGCGACCCTGATGTCTGTTCTGCTTTGGGTCCACTACCATTGGCGTGACCTGCGCAAACTTGAGGCTGCTGCACGTGCCTTTGGCGCGGGAAGTCTCTCCACGCGTGCAAGGCTGTCGAGGAAATCGAATATCTACGCACTGTCGCAACAGTTCAATGAAATGGCCCGGCGGATCGAAGCATCGATCCAGCATCAGCGCGACATGATGCATGGCATTTCGCACGAACTGAAAACGCCTCTCGCGCGGCTCGAATTCGGCCTCGCGCTGCTGCAGTCTCCGGACGCTGGCGAGCGAAAGCGGCAACAGGCGCTGCGGGCAGACGTGCGCGAGCTTGACGATCTTGTCACTGAACTGCTGACGTTGAGTAGCCTCGAGCAGGGCGAGCGGCACTTGGCGCTGGTCAAGGTTTCAGTCAGCGAGCTACTCGACAGCGTTGCCGCGAGCGTCTCGCACGACGTTGCCGACCACACGCTTACGCTCGCCGTGACTGTGGCCGGTGCCCCTACGTATCATGTCTGCGATCCAAAACTGGTGGCGCGGGCACTACTGAATCTGATTCGCAACAGCACGCGCTACGCGCACCGCTCAATCTCGCTGCGTGCATCATCAGGCGCCGGTGGTTCTCTGGTGTTGACGGTCGAGGACGATGGCCCTGGCATTCCTGCTGCGGATCGTGTGCGTGTCTTCGAACCGTTTCACCGGCTGGACTCGAGCCGCGACCGCCATACGGGCGGTTTTGGCCTCGGGCTTGCGATCGTGCGCCGCGTGGCGCTCATTCATGGTGGCGATGTGCGCCTCGACAGCGGGTCATGGGGTGGAGCACGCTTCATGATGACATTGCCGCCCATGCCGGATGAAGCCACGGTCGCGTAACGCTAGACAAGAGCCTGCGGATGTTGGGCTTTCGCCGGTATGTGACTCAAACTACTCAGAAAATCATCCGTCTTCATTTCCGAATTAGGGTTTTCACCTAGCGCTTTACTCGGCGTGCGTTACAATCCGCGCTTTCGTATCGCTCGGCATGTGGAATCGCTTCCGACTCGCCGTGCACTGACAAGACAGCGCCCCCCAGTCTGAATCCACGTTGGCAAGGTCCGGCTTGGTCAGTCTGTCGACGCTGCACGCATATTTGAAGTGACTCCCATGACTCAAACGGACAACAAGACCGTGGCTCGCCGCGGCGGCAAGCCTTTCACCCGTCGTAAATTCCTTGCAGCCGCCGTCGGTGCCGCAGCCGCATGGGGCGGATACTCGTACTTTTTCGGCAGCCAGTACCGAGCCGCGAAGGCGGATCGCAAGGTCGATGTGCTGCTGATTGGCGGCGGCATCATGAGTGCGACGCTCGGCGTCTATCTGAAGGAGTTGGAGCCGAACTGGACGTGTGAGGTTTTCGAGCGTCTGGATAAAGTCGCGGAAGAAAGCTCGAACGGCTGGAACAACGCCGGTACCGGACACTCGGCGCTTTGCGAGCTGAACTACACGCCGATGGATGATAAGGGCAACGTCCATATCACCCAGGCCATCAACATCAACGAGAATTTCCAGATTTCCCGCCAGTTCTGGGCGCATCAGGTGCGCAAGGGTGTTCTGGGCAATCCGCGTGAGTTCATCAACTCGACGCCGCACATGAATCTTGTCTTCGGACAGGAGAATCGGGAGTTCATTCGCAAGCGCGTCGAGGCACTCAAGGCTTCGCCTCTGTTCGCCGGCATGGAAATGACGACCGAACCGGCAAAGATTGCCGAGTGGATTCCGGTCATGATGGAAGGCCGCAAGCCCGATGAGGTGGTCACCGCCACGCGTTCGCCGCTGGGCACGGACGTGAATCTGGGCGAAATCACGCGTCAGTTCTACAAGCACCTGTCCGGCAATTCGGGAGTGAAAGTCACCACCGGGTATGAAGTGCGTTCGATTACACGGAATGAGGACGGCACCTGGCGCGTGTCCGCGTTCGACACGAAGGACGGCTCCCAGATCCAGACGGTGGATGCGCGAAACGTGTTCATTGGCGCGGGTGGCGCTGCATTGCCGCTGCTCCAACTGTCCGGCATTCCCGAGGCGAAGCAGTATGGTGGCTTCCCGGTTGGCGGCGAGTTCCTGGTCACTGACAAGCCTGAGATCGCGTCGCGCCATCTGGCAAAGGTCTACGGTCTTGCGGATACCGGTTCGCCTCCGATGTCGGTGCCGCACCTGGATACCCGCGTGCTCGATGGCAAGAAGGTGATCCTTTTCGGGCCGTTTGCCACGTGGTCCAGCAAGTTCCTCAAGAACGGTTCGTATTTCGACCTGGCCAAGGCGACGACGCCGTCGAACGTCATTCCTCAGTTGCAAGTCGGCGCTCACGAATTTGCGCTCGTGAAGTATCTTGCGCAGCAATTGGCGCTGTCCCGCGAAGAAAAGATGGCGGCGCTGCGTCGCTACATGCCCGAGGCGAAGGACGAGGACTGGCGTCTGTGGGAAGCCGGACAACGCGTGCAGATCATCAAGAACGATCCGGAGAAGGGCGGCGTACTGAAGCTTGGCACGGAGGTCGTGGTGTCGGGCGACCGTTCAGTATCTGCGCTGTTGGGCGCTTCGCCGGGTGGCTCGACGTCGCCAGCGATCATGTTGTCGTTGCTCGAGCGCGTTTTCCCCGAGCAGATGAAAACGGCGGCCTGGCAGCAAAAGATTCATGAGATCGTGCCCAGCTACGGAAAAAAGCTCAACGAAAACCCGCAGCTTCTGGCAAAGGAATGGGCGACCACGACTGAAACGCTGAAACTGGCCATTGCTCCGCCAAGCCTGGACGGCGTTGTCCCGGCCACTGCCCCCATGGCGAACCCGGGTGTGGTGAAGAAGGTGCCCGATATGGCCCTGTAAGGCCTGCGCCGCGCGCTGGGGCAGCACCAGGCGCGCGCGTCCGCTTTGCCTCCACCGCTGGTGTCGAACCGAAGAGGTACTTGGACTCTCGGCTGAACTGCGCAGGACTCGTGTTGCCCACGGCGTGGCCGGCTGCGTCCGCGCGCAGGCCTTGGCGGACCATCAAGAGGCGGGCCTGATGCAGACGCGTCGACTTGACGCACCATGGGCAATCGCTAGCTCTTGCTGCGCGACCTGACGGGAATCTCGTCAGTATTTTTTCTCGCGGGAGGCGTTGAGGAAACCAGACGTCATGGCTGGTCGCCGCGTCGTTGTTCTTTCGTTCGCGAGAGGCTGCTTCGGAATCCACCCAAAAAAAGGGCCCTCCACGCGGGAGGGCCAGTACTGCCCAGTGTTTCGCTGGCAGCGTCTGCCTTGGTAGAGTGGCGATTCAGTCCAGGGAGATCCTGGCGTGCTCGATCACCTCACCCCAACGTTTCCCTTCCTTTTCCATGAGTCGGGTCATGTCCGCACTGGAGCCGGGGTACGGTCGTGCGCCTTGCTCTGCCAACTGCGAAATAAATCGCTTGTCTTTGGTCACGACCAGCAAGGTGTCTTGCAGCTTCCTGATCACCTCCGGTTTGGTACCGGCAGGCGCCATCAAGCCGTACCACGACTCGACAACTGCATCCTTTACACCGGCTTCCGCAAAGGTCGGCACGTCGGGAATGGCGGGGTCACGCTTTTCGCTGGCGACTGCCAGCAGGCGAACCTTTCCAGCCCTTGCATAAGGCAGCACGTTGGGCAGGTTCGCGAAGATGAGCTGTACCTGCCCCGAGAGCAAATCGACACCGGCCGGGCCAGCGCCCTTGTACGGCACATGTACGAAATTGGCCCCGGTTCTGGACATGAAAAGCTCACCAATCAGTTGATTGATCGAGCCGATTCCAGCGGACGCCATGTTCAACTTGCCGGGATTAGCCTTCGAGTAGCCAACCAGCTCCGAGACGTTCTTCGCGGGAGCATTGCTGGATACGGCCAGAACATTCGAAACGGTTGCGAACAACGCAACGGGAACCAGCTTCTTGGGATCGTACGGTAGCCGTTTGGTAAGCAGAGGCTGAACGGCCTGCCCCATCGAGCCCAGCAGCAACGTATATCCATCCGGGGTGGCCTTGGCGACAAATCCGGCGCCAATCGCGCCGCCCGCACCGGCCTTGTTGTCGACGACAACTGGCTGACCTAGCTGTTCCCCCATGTGCTCGGCAACCAGCCGCCCCATCATGTTCACCGTACCACCTGCCGCAAAGGGCACCACCAGCGTGATTGGCTTCGAGGGATAGGTCTCTGCGCGCACACCCAGGGAGAGTGTCGCGAGGGACATAAACAAGGCAAAGGACTTCGACTTCAACATAACCTGCGTCTCCTTCGGTATTTTTTTCGTAAGCGTCACGCTTGTTCTCAGGCAACCAGCTTGCTCACGGCTTCATTGAGTGCCAGTTGCGATCGACTCAGTCGGCCGCGCGCCTCGTTGACCCATTGGCGATCCGCAGCGCGTTCCTGCGCCGCGCGCTCAAGCAGTCGCGCAACCTGCTGCGGCCCGACGCTGCCTTCCGTTATCCGGGTTTCGACAAAGCGAACCGGATCGAGCGCGTCACGTACCGCCGCATCACCCAGATTCAGCGCGATACCCACTGTTTCGAGAGCCGCCTCATCGAGGCGACTGCTGGTCAACTGATCGGGACGCAGTCCTTGCGCCACGCAGTTGCGCACCGCACGGGCGACGATGTGGTGCACCTGGCGGAAGGACAGACGTCGTTCACGCACGATGACGTCCGCCAGATTGCTCGCGGTGCACCAGCTTCCCTTGAGCGATTCGGCCATGTGGTCCTGATGCACGATCAGCGTTTCCATGACGCCAGTGAACAGATCGAGCATGCTTTCTGTCGTTGCCACGGCCTCGTCGATATGTGCGACGGTACGCATGGCCTGGTCGCCGGTCCCTTCCGCGCGGAACGTGGCCAGCGCCGCGCTCAGCCACGTCACGGCAGGACCGGCGGCCTTCCTGATGGTTTCCAGCGCGACCGGGTTCTTCTTCTGCGGGAAGATGCTGCTCGTACCACAGTAGCTGTCATCGGATTCAACCAATCCGAACTCGGTACTGGACCAGATATGCAGGTCGGTAGCCAGATCGTTCAAATCGGCCATGATGAACGACAGTGCGCAGATGGCATCCGCGGCATCGAAAGCTTCGCGGCCAAGCTTCGAGTTCTCGATTTTGCCGTCGAATCCGAGCAGCTCCGTGGTTCGCTCGCGATCAAGCGGCCATGACGTGCCGGCAAGACCCACAGTTCCCAGTGGATTGCGGTTGACGCGTCCGTACGCTTGAGCCAGACGCTCGAAGCTGTCATGCAATCGGGAGCTGAAGCTGAGCAGATAGTGTCCGAACACCCATGGCTGGGCCTGCTGCATATGTGTGTAGCCGGGCATGATCGTGTGCGCGTGTCGGCGCGCTTGTTCGGCAATCGCCTCCTGGAACACGTTCAACTGGTCCATCACATCCAGCATGCGGTTGCGCTTGTACAGGCGGCGTACCGTGGCGCCCTGATCGATGCGACTGCGGCCGGTGTGCATCTGGCCGCCCACATCCTCGCCGATGGCGCCGAAGAGATACGACTCGATCTGCAGCAGAAAGCTGCCCTTGCGCACATCCACGGGAAACGCGGAGGGCTGCATTCTCCGAATGATCAGCAACTGCTCCAGGATGGCCCGACCGGTCTCCGCCGAAAGAATGCCCTGTTCCACCAGCATGGTCGTATGGGCAAGATCAACGGCGACGAACTCGTGAAACTGCCTGCGTTCGCGCTCGAGTCCTGGCAGTGCGTAGTGCTTCGTCAACCGGGAGGCAGGAGGCGAACTCAGGCGAGCCTCGGCGAGTAGTGTTTCGTGGGGAGTCGATGTCATGGTAACAAGCGAGGCAATCGGCGCCTGGCGATGCGGACGGCGCTTCTTTACCCAGCAATAAAGCGGTTCAGACAGGGGCCTCGCCCGGCGCGCTGCTAGCAGATCGCGCCGGGCGAACGATCGGAATGAACCTTTGCCGAAAGACCGCGGTGCGGTCACTTCTGCTAGTCCGATTCCATGACTCGATGATGAATTTTTGGTCCGCGAGGCACAACTACAGACACGGTTGGACGCGCATAAGGAAATCTTCTGCTTATGCGTGGTTTCAATGCGGCTCGCCGCGAATCAGGACGAGGCGACGCTTGCCTTGAATTGTTCTTTGACCAGCTTGATAAAGTCTTCCACAACCTTCGATCGCGGCTGATGGGAGGGCAGAACCATGGAGAAATGGAACTGTACGGCCGGCGACAAAGGACGCCAGACCACACCTGGATCACGCACTCTGCGCGCGGTGAAGGGATCAACGACAGTCAATCCAAGTCCGCCTGCCACCAGGCTGCATGCCACGTGACCGAGCGATGTGACGACCGAGCGCTTGCAGGTCACGCCAGCAGCGTCGAGTTCCATCTCCAGTCGCATCCGTACCGGGCTATTGCGATTCAGCGAGATAAGCGGCTCGTCCTGCAGGTCGGCAATCTTCAATGACCTCTTGCGGGCCAAAGCATGGCCACGCGGGAGTACGCACACCGCCGCGACGCTTGGTAGCGGGAGAACATCGACCCCGGGGTACTCATCGCCGGACATCTGAACGAATCCGATATCGATCTGGTGCGCTGCGGCGAGCTCCATGACGCCTAGAGAATTCCTGACGTCCAGCGAGATCGCCAACTCGGGGCGGGAGAGTGAGAACTGCCTGACGCATTCGCTGAGCAGGCTCAATCCCAGCGTATGCATGGACGCAACACGCAGGGTACCGATGCGAGCGGACTTCAGATCGAGCGCCACACGCTCGATCTGCTCCATACCCTGGTAGAAGCGGTCCACCTCGCGGAACAGCCGCTGGGCTTCGGCGCCCGGAATCAGGCGATTGCCTTCACGCCGGAACAGACGGATTTCAAGTCTCTTTTCGAGGTCCCTGATAAGCGCACTCACCGCGGGCTGGCTGATCTTCAGCCGTTCGGCGGCCACGGTCATGCTGCCGGACACCATGACACTACGGAACGCTTCGAGTTGGCGGGGATTCAGTTGCATAGGTAGCTAAGGCGAAGACTGATGCCGTGACTTTTGGGGGCGAGCCTACAACGTAGCACGCTGCCGCGCCCATAAATTTCTCTTATGCGCGTCCAACCGTGGCTGGGGTTGTTCGTCATGAGGGACCAGCGTCAGAATTTTGTCATGGGATTCCAAAGTCCCATCGAGCCATAACAACAATGAATTCACGGCGCGTACGCCGTCCTTCTTTGGGACGGAGCCGTCCCCATTTACGAGGAGACCATTGAATGAAATGCAAGTACCTTGCTATTGCGGTGGCAATGCTGACTGCGAGCAGTGTCCAGGCGCAATCGAGCGTTACCCTGTATGGCGTTGTTGATGCCGGTATCGAGTACCTGAACCATGCTGTCGCATCGACGGGAACCGTTGCACCGGGTGCCAAGGGTTATAGCCTGGTGGCCTTGCAATCAGGCAACCAGTCCGGATCACGCTGGGGGCTGCGTGGCATCGAGGACCTGGGTGGCGGCCTGAAGAGCCTCTTTGTTCTGGAAAGCGGATTCTCCATCGACACCGGCACGAGCACCCAAAGCGGTCGCCTGTTCGGACGCGGTGCCTACGTCGGACTCGAGAATCAATGGGGCAGGCTGACGTTGGGCCGCCACACGGTGCCGTTCTATGACTTTGCGGTGACGTACGATCCGATGGCGATTTCGAGCCGCTACTCCATCGGCGCGCAGGATCCCTTCATGGGAGCGGCGCGTGCCGACAACTCTGTCAAGTACATGGGCACCTTTGGCGGCCTGAGCGTGACGGGACTGTATAGCTTCAACTACAACAACCAGGAAGTTCCGGGCAACTTCACGAACGGCCGCGAGTACTCTCTCGGCGCGAACTATTCTGGCGGCTCGTTCTCGATTGGGGCGGTCTACGATCAGATCAACCAATCGGCCGCCACGGCATTGCAAACAAATAGCCTGACGCAACGGGCAGCGGTGGCCGGTACGTACGCCTACGGCAACGCCAAGGTTTACGCGGGCTACCGTTATGCGCACGCGTTCAACGGTGCCAGCCTGCCTGGGTCCACAGTGGCTAACACTGCGTCGAACCTGGCCTGGGCAGGTGTTGGCTATCAGGTGACACCTGCGCTCTCATTCACTGGCTCGGCCTATTACCAGAACCTTCGCAACTCCCGATCCGGCAACCCATGGCAGTTTGTCATGGTGGCCGACTACGCGCTGTCGAAACGTACCGACCTATATACGGTAGCGTCGTATGTGCTTAACAAGGGCAAATCGAGCCTGGGCGTGAATGGCTTCAACAGCCAGTTGGGGACGACGAGCGAGGCCGTACAACCTGGCGCCAATCAATTTGGGGCTGTAGTCGGTGTTCGACACAAGTTCTGAGCCGACCGGTACGGCGACCTGCCTCTCAAGCGGTGCCACATGCCCGTGCTATATATCTGTCCTTTCGACAGCATGGCGAGGTAGGTCCGCATGGCAAAGAAATCGATTCGGGTACCGTGTTCCGTGCATTGCCTGTGTGGCGCCGTCAATATCAAGCTGAATGGCCAACCTCAGGCAAGGGCTAATTGCCACTGTCGGTCGTGCCAGGATTTCTACGGGACTTCAATGTTGTCGGCGACTGCGTGGCTAGCTGAACAAGTCACCGTCGCCAGTGGTAGCGTGTCGAGCTTTTCGCACCCGTCAAAAGACTTGTCGCGAACATTCTGCTCCGGTTGCGGTGAGACGGTGTTTGGCACGAACCGGCTCGGCATGCGCGTCCTTCCCAATACCATTTTCGCCCGAGCCGCTGGCGGTGAAGTGCCCGACGAAATGCGACCAACGATGCATCTTTTTTACCGGCATCGGATTATCGACATACAGGACGAGTTGCCGAAGTACCTCGACGGATGGGACGGCCCGACTTACCAAGCTTAGTTATGCGTCGAACCTCGACGTGTCTTCGGAACTCGGCGCCGAGTGTGAGCGATTTGCGACACGTTTGCGAGAGACCGCAATGGTCGGCTATCGACGGTCCGGCCTAAGATAGATCCCAGTGCACTGCCTCAGTACTCGTCGATGTGGACTATCGGTCGACCTGCACCGCGAGCGATCCGGCTTTCACGACGGCTGCGCCAGTGGCAGCACAGCGCGGCCACACAGTACACGTGCACTCGCACTACGTTCATTCGAGGAACACGTACTCCGCGAGATAGGGGCTACGCCCTTCCTCGCCCTCGTGCACGCAGGCTTGCGCGGGGGCCGCGCCGCCGTGCGTGGCAAGCCGCTGCACATAGTGCACCGTGCTCAGGAGGCCCGGACCGCCCGCATTGGTGGAAGAGAGGAGCAGCATTGGAATCGCCGCGCTGTCGTCGGGATTGGTGGCGTGCTGCAGCAGCTTGCCAGTGATCCGGCTGCCGTCCAGCGCTTCCCACGACGGCCCAGCGCCGTGCCTGACGACGAGCCGGCCGGAGGCGTCGTAGAGATCGGCTTGTGGCGCCAGAAAGGTCCATGTCAGTTGATTGGCGGCGTCGCGCCTGCAGACGTAGATCTGCACGCCCGATGCCTCGAGCGAGGCCACCACGTGAGTCATGCCGGCGGGCTGCAGCACGCCCGGCACCGGCGACTGGGCCAGGGCCAACGAAAGCGCCACGCTACCGGCCAGCGCCGTCGCGATCGCAAAGGCGCGTCGCGTTGCCAGGCGGACGCCACGGCTGCCTCTACGAATCGATTGGTCCATGCGTGTTGTCCTCGATGAATGTCTCAGCGTGCCAGCCGATCATACCGGGAAACCGCGGCGAGACGCGGGCGCCGCCGTGCACGTCACTTCGGTTCGTGCACAACGGGGCGCGTGCGTAATCCACAACATCGGTCGATCAGGTGTGCAACTTCAAGCTACTGACGCATTCGACCCTTCTCTGTCATTGGCCAATGGTTGGATGAGGGGCAGAGTCCCACCACGAAGCGTCATCCATGTAAGGATCGGGCAATCTGCGCGAGCGTGTCACCTTTGCGCCACCGCTCCCACATCAGTGCCTTTTTGTGTCTCGGTGTAGTAGATCCGCCGTCTTTGTTTCATTTGCAGCACCCCTCAGGCTCGCAAAGCCTTAAGTGTGTTGCATTGACCGGTTGAATCCGCGGCCGGCAAGCGCCCGATTGCCCAGACGGTCGGAGAACCCCGGGGCGACAGGCGGTAGCCAGCCCATTTGAGACGATCGCCGCTAGGCCGCTATCAGGCTGAAGGTTGCGCGAGAACGGCCACTCAAGCCGAGGGAAGCTGATTCAGCGAGCGTTCCTGAAATATGGCTTGCGATCTTAGTTCGCGACTGCGACTGAAGCTTGGGGTTGTGCCGGACGCAATCGCTGACGGTCAATCGTGATGTTTGCCGTTTTTTTTGTGCTTGTGATGGTGCTTGTCGTGGCCACTCTCGCTGGAATGTGAATTGTTGCGGGAGATGTTGCCGCCCAGTGCGGCACCAGCGCCGCCGCCCACTGCGGCACCGACGAGCGAGCCGGTCGTTCCACCCATCGCATTACCGGCCGCAGCGCCAGCACCGCCGCCAATGGCGCCTCCAATCACGGCGCCCGTGCGCTCACGACCATTAGACGTCGCGGCGCCGCCAGCAGCGCCACCCACGGCGCCACCGATAACGGTGCCCGTGCTGCCGCCAATTGCGTTGCCGACGGCCGCGCCGGCAACGCCGCCTAGCGCACCGCCCGCTGCGTTCTTCATGTCGCTAGCCGTGGCAGAGACCGACGCAGCAGCGACAGCGGTAGCAATTGCCATTCGGGTTGCAATCTTCTTGTGCATTGATTTGTCCTAGTTTTTGAATGAGTTCGAACAAGCATAACATGGGATGTAATCCGCACATTTACGTAATTTTGCTTATAAAATGCTAACGCCTGTTATTGCCGGTCATCATCTGTTTTGCCAATTGCGCAATTATGTCTTACAGAAGCAAATAATCGCTGCGAAGTGGTCAATCAGGCTTGTTCCAGCACAAAGTTGTGTTGCGCACGCCGGGACTGTCGGTGCGCAGACGAGGACAAATCTCTCCTCAACAAATGGAAAAGTGGCGGATCGCCAGCAATTGAAGAGTTGCCCGATTACCAGGGAACCGAGTTTTCAGGGCCTTCACAAGTGAGTGATTTGTAAAGAAAAAGTAAGCGACGATGGTGACCTTAGTGGGCTCACGTCCGTCGGATGATGAGCCCGCATCCCTATGGATGGTCATTAGCATCCTGCTGTCCCCTTGTGTCGATGGCTCCTCGGACGAGCAGCCGCGCTCCGTAGCGCTTTGGCGATTGGAGGTATGCGTTCGGAGGAGTGCTTCAGATTGTTCCCGCGAGGATAGGGCGCGTCGCTTCGAGAAATTGTGAAATGCGGTATTCCGCCTGCTGCACTAACGGCAAACACCACAAGGGTATCGGCCATCTGCGAACCTTCGCCAAAGGCTCCACAGTGACATTCAATTGAGGGATCAATCCAGATAGTGGACGTTCCGATTGAATACCGTGCGGTTCGCCAGTAGATGCCGATCGGCACGCAATCGGCGGAGGTCCATTACCGGCGAATTGAAAACCGGCTTCGCCGGGTGATTATTCGCCGGATCCGACCTGGTGCTCACCGTCTGCGCATTAATCTCGCATCAGTTCCTGCGCAAAGGGTCATGCTGATCGCCGCGACCACTCCGAACAGCACATGCGCCTCCGCGCTGGTCGCTGTCCCTTGCTCGTCCGCGACCTGTTTCGTGCGAGCAACTCGCTGTGAACGGCCTTGATGCCGGGGCAGTTGCGAGCCTCGGTTTCCAGGATCGTGCACGTTGCGGCGTCACGTACTGTGTCTCGCAATGTCTCGATGCCGTCGTGCGCCTCTGCACATACCGTATCCGCATCAACCGTCTGCGCGAAGCGTTCGTCGATGACAACAACGAGCTGCGAGTCAGACTGAGGCAGCATCGTGTCGCCGATTGAGTCGTAACGTTTAGTCCCAGCACCGCAGGAACGGGCGCGTGCTCCGGAATGGCGCTGCCGGCGCGCTGCATATCCGAGTGCTCCGGATCACGGCGTATGGCGCTCGTAGACGATCGCGATGGTTCTTCGCTCACGGTGTCTTTCTCCTTGGCGACGAAGCCGCTGACCTGCCAGCACACTACATCTTCTGCTTTGTGCTCTCCGCGGCGCCTTGCACCTTCTCGCCGCCGCGTTCGATGTCCTTGCCCGCGCCTGAAATGGTGTTGCAGCCAGCGATCAACAGCATGCCTGCGAGAGTGATAAGTGCGTACAGTTTCCTCATGACGATCTCCTTGCTTTCTTTCGACGCGGGCACGCCCCGCTGATGGATTAGTCCGGACTGCGTGATTGAGCGTAGCAAGCAAGAGACTGTGCGAGCAGTCAGCATTCGTCCTACATCGGTGTCGGCGGGCAGCGCAATGGGCTATTCATCAATTGGCAGCCCCGCATTGGAACATTCCATATGAGCGATCGCATCGGTTTCGCTCGCGCAGATCATAAGGACGCACGCTCTTCGAGAACCTTATGAACGCCTGCAGCTATCGCAGCGCCGCGAGAGGCGCAGGCGCCGTGCGGCGCTGCGAATTGGTGCTTCAAAGCGACTACTGGCTCTCGCCGCGCTCCGGGATTGGAGGAATTCCGACATTGGTATCGATGGAATCCACCTAGAACGAAACTACGAATATCGAAAGGTGGAGCGTCGAAAGATGGAGCGTTCTGTTTGGCAGACATCTGCACTAAGCGGAAGTCGCGGCCTGCTTCGCCTCACAGTGCATGACCGCTCCACGCTGGCATCTGCACATACGGCTACGTGTGAGCGAGGATGTTGACCAGCTTTCCATAGGGGTCTCGGACGAAGAACCTGCGCACGCCCCAAGGCTCGTCGACTAGCCCACGTTCAATGGAAAAGCCTGCATCTCGCATACGCCGGTGCGCCTCGTCCGCGTCGTCCACTTCAATTGACAGGTCCGGCACAGGCGCGCCGGATCCGCCCTCTGCTGCAAAACTGACTTGAATAGTCATTTCAGATTGCGAGCCGTAGGTTCGAATCCACCCGTGGTCCATCAGGAGCTCAAGGCCAAGAACATCGTGATAGAAGGCGTGAGCACGCGTTAAATCAGCGACTTCAATATTGGCCACTACACGTTTGACTTTCAAATTGCACTCCTTCTGGTTTATTAGGCCTGGCTGCCAATGACCAGAAGCGGGCCCGCAAGTCAAGACGCGGAACTGTTCTCGTGTGGTTGGCATGCCAGTCGGGATGTGGCTCAGGGACTTCACAAATATGTCATATAAACGTCACAATACCGGACCGATCCACGCCTCGCAGAGCGTGGCCGTATCTGGAGAGAGAAAAATGACGATGCCTGTTGCCCGCCGTGTCCTGCACGCCCTTGCCACTCTGGCCCTGACCCCACTGGCGTTTGCCGCGGGCGCCGCGCACGGGGCCTGGCCAGAGAAGCCAATCCGGATGGTGGTGGGCTTTCCGCCGGGCGGGCCGGTCGATACGCACGCGCGCATTCTTGCCGAAAAATTGCAGCCCATTCTCGGGCAGTCGGTCGTGCTCGACTACAAGGCCGGCGCCGCCGGCAATATCGGATCGGACAACGTCGCCAAGTCCGCGCCGGATGGCTACACGTTGCTGATTGCCAATACGGGCCAGATGACGATCAACAATGCGATCTATCCCAAGCTGCCCTACAGCATGCCGAAGGACTTCGCCCCCGTGGCGCGTACCGCGCTGATTCCGCTGGTGATGGTCGTCAACAACAACGTGCCCGCAAAGAATCTGAAGGAATTCATCGCCTATGCGAAGGCGAATCCGGGCAAGCTGAATTTTGCATCGGGCGGCAATGGCGGTATCTCGCATCTGATGCCGGAGATGTTCAAGCAGGCATCGGGCACGTTCATCGTTCATATCCCTTACAAAGGTAGCGCGCCGGCACTGACGGACGTGATGGGTGGCCAGGCGCAGATGATGGCCGACTCCATTCCGTTGTTCACCCAGTACATCAAAGGGGGCAAGGTACGCGCGCTGGCGGTAACGTCGGCCAAACGATCGCCGGCGCTGCCCGATGTGCCGACGATGGAAGAAGCCGGCCTGAAGGGATTCGAGGTGGTGGGCTTCTACGGGGTGCTGGCACCGGCCGGCACGCCGAAGGACATTGTCGACAAGCTGTCGGCCGCGCTGCGTACCGTGCTGGCAGACCCAGATACGAAGGCCAAGCTTGAATTCCAGGGGGCCGAACCAGCGTGGCAGTCGCCGGACGCCTTTGCGGCGACGATCGCCAGCGAGCAGAAGCGGTGGGGACAGGCCGTCAAGGCATCGGGCGCGCGAATCGACTGATATGGCAGGTGGTAAAGCGGTGGTCTCGTGCGTGCCCGACCACCGCATTGCCTCAATCATGTGAGGGCCGCGCGTTTAGTGCGTTGCCTTCGCTGGTTGAATCCGCACGCGAAGCAAATCAACGCTCAATCTGCACCCGCATCGACCGCGCATCTGGCAAGCCCAAAGCTTCCGCCGCAGCATAAGAGAGATCGATAATTCGGCCGTTGACGTATGGTCCGCGATCGTTGATGCGAACGACAACCGATTTTCCGGTAGCCAACGATCTGACGCGCACATGGCTGCCGAGCGGTAATGTTCGATGGGCGGCAGTCAGGGCGCTGCTATCGTAGCGTTCTCCGTTTGCGGTCAGATGCCCCTGGAACGTTGCCGAGTACCATGACGCCTCGCCGGATTGCAGCATCTCGTGCTCGTGCCGAGGGCGACAGGAATCGGCGCCGCACGCGGCATGCCTGGACGGAATCTCTCCGCATGCAGTGAACAAGGCGCAGATTCCCAAGACTCCCAGATAGCGAAGTAATAGCACCATGGACCACCCGTCAGTGATTGAGATGTGGCTCTAACGGTCTCCAGTAGTTTGCGTTGGCGGCGCGGCCGGATTACGCAATACCTTGAGAATATTCTAGGTGACAGGCCGACGCCCCTTAAGGTCGGACCCAACGACAGGCTGGTTTCTGGGCTGTCGGTCAAATGTGGTCCAAAGGGCCCGTATTAGCCCGGAGCCGCTCGGGACTCGGGCTATCGCAGCAGATAGTCGCGAACGCCGATCGCTGGTCCCCGCGTGCTCCGCGCCGTCTCCACACAGCTACGATAGGCGCGCAAAGCGGGTCCCAGATCGTGATTCAGCGCATGCAGGCGCATTAGCGCCATATACGCGGGTTCGTGGAATGGGCCGAGCCGGCAACTGCTGCGCGTGTGTCAACGCCTTGGCGCAATCGCGTCTGTCCTCACTCAACTGGCTGCGCCGCACGAGCGCCGCTGCGTACTGCGGGGCATTCTGGTAGCCATGCGCATGAGACTATCGAACGCGCGATCTGACAGCAGGTGTCGCATGAAAATCATCGGCCGGGCACCGAAGCCGACGGCGTAACGTGTCTTTGGACGAGCGGCATTGACAGCCTTTGCGATAGTCTCTGCGATCAGTTGGGGTGGCGACTGACGATTGCCGTTGGCCTCGTTGATCATCAACGTTGCCACCGCGCTGGCCTGGGGCGCATACGAGCCCGTGCCGGATACCTTCTGCAGGTTTTCCGCTGCAATGCCGGCCCACTCCGTCTTGATCCCGCCCGGCTCAATCACCACCACGTCAATGCCGAAGGGCTCCACTTCCATGCGCACGCAGTCACTGATCGCCTCCAGCGCGAACTTGGTGCCGTGGTACCAGGCACCCATAGGCGTGTGGATCTTGCCGCCCATCGAGGTGATGTTGACGATGGTGCCAGATCGCTGCGCGCGCATATGTGGCAGCGCCAGCTGGATCAAGCGCACGGCACCGAACACGTTGACATCGAACTGGGCGCGCGCTTCGTCCAGCGGCACGTCCTCGATCGCACCATAGGCACCATAGCCGGCGTTATTGACCAACACGTCGAGGCGGCCCGACCTGGCGATGATCTCCGCTATGCCCGCCCGCATCGCGGCGTCGTCCGTCACGTCCATCGCTAGCACGTGGACACCGGCGTCGGCCTGGCTGCGCATCCGCTCCACGCGACGCGCGGCCGCGTAGACCGTGTAGCCCTGGGCGAGAAGCTTGAGTGCGGTGGCTTCGCCAATACCGGAAGAGGCGCCCGTCACGAGAGCAACTTTGGAATTCATGGTGACTTTTCCTGATGGGGTTGAGGTGGAAGGCGACCCGGATTCGGTTCGCCTTCCTTGCCATTGACTGTACGCATCGAGCGGCGTTGGGCCTCTAGCGATCGGCGCCACGATTCAAGCAAAAAGCGCCAAACGCCTCGCGAGCGGCGTCAAGGCATGGTCCCCGCCGTGCTCAGGGCTCGCTGCCAATGCTGGCGAGCATGCTGGAAGACAGAATGACCACTCCCTCGGTTGCAGGCACGCTCTTGACCAGTGACTGCGCGACTGCGCGTGCATGCACTGGCCGATAGGCTCCGGGTAGCAGCGGAGCCAGCAGCTTCGCGATCGGGATGGCAATTTGTTCACCGATGCGCGGCGGTTGCTGCAGGCCATCCCGGGAATCCAGCAGCAGCGAAGGCCGCGCGATCACGAGCGTCGTCAGCCCCAACGACCTGAGGGCGTCCTCCAGTTCACCCTTGACGCGGCTGTAGAACGTGGAGGACTTCGCGTTTGCGCCAACCGCACTGACCAGACCTGCGCGACTGGCCCCCGCGGCAAACGCGGCCTTGGCTACAGCCAGATTGGCCTCCAGGTCGACAGCGCGGAACGCCGCCTGACTGCCCGCCACCTTGATCGTGGTGCCGAGCGCCAGATACACCTCGTCGGCCTGCGGGAGCGCGGGCAGCCGGCTGAAATCCACAATATGGACCTGAAGCCTGGGATGGCGGACGCGCAATGGGCGACGGCTCAGGGCGTGCACCTGAGCGACGGTCGGGTCTGCCAGCAGAGCCTGAAGCATCAGGCCTCCCACGAGTCCGGTGGCGCCGGCCAGCACCACGTTGCGTTGATCGATAGGCATGGACAAGGTGTGCGTTTCCTCAGTTAAGGTGCATGGCATGACGGGCGCTGTCAGGCGTTTGCCCGGTCCATTCCTGGAATGCGCGATAAAAGGAGTTGGGATCCTCGAAGCCGAGAAGGAAGGCGATCTCGCCGCTGGACATCTTGGTATTCCCCAGATAGTGGCGGGCCAGGCGTTCTCGCGTGGCATTGACCAAAGCGCGAAAGTTCTCGCCCTCGTCTTCAAGGCGACGCTGCAGCGTACGCTTGCTCATGCCCAGACGCTCGGCAGCCTTCTCGATGGTGGCGGCGTTGCTCGGCAGCAGTTCCAGCAGGACGGCGCGCACGCGCTCCGCCGTTGCCGCTGTTGCGTCGAGTTCGCTGAGCCGGCGGCGCAGGTCAGGCTCGAACACCCGCCACATGCTTTCGTTCACTGTGAGAAACGGACGCATGGCATCTTCGGCAGAAAATGTGACGCTTGGACTTTCCCCCGGTGTAACAGGTGCGCCGAAAAACTTCTCGAAACGCCGGACGTAGGCGTTCGGCGGCAGTCGGGGAAGTACCACCCGCAATGCCTTGATGGGCTCGCGGGTCCCGAGGCGGGTCAATCGCAGGAAGAACGCGATCTCGGCCACCTGCAAGGAATACGGTACATCGGCCTGAATCGACAGCCAGCGGGGCGAGACTGTTAGCTCGCTCGACGGTCCCACGTCCACCTCCAGGCTCATGGGAGCGACAAGTTGCTTGTATTTGGCAAGGCGCTGTACCGCCTGCATCAGATTGGCGCTGCAAAGGGCTGCGAACAGCGGTGGATCGAAAGACTCCGCCGCAATCACTTCGACGATGCGCAATGGAAACATGGTGTCCGCTGCTTCGGTCTCCAGGGCACGCCAGAAGCGGAACCACTCGTCGGTGGTCAGGCTTCGCTCGCCGCGGGAAAGCATGTCTTCGGGAAGTCCTGCCCTGCGGAGAATCTGATCCGGTCGTAGGCCGAAGTCCTTTAGCAAGGGCTGCCACCCTATGTCCAGGGAAAAAGTTTGGCTGCGCCTCATGGGGTGCTCATCGACAACTCTCGTGGAGCTCGCGCTATGGAATAGGTCGACCCAGTATAGGGCGCCAAGACCCAGTTGGACATGCGAAGCGCGCCAGCCTTCCTTCAATGCGCGCCAAGTCTGGCGACGGTCTGGTGGCGCTCAGACGACGTTCGGCGTTGGGGCCAGGGAGGACTGCTTATGGCCGGTCTCAGTCGCCGGCCTCCCGCGCGTGGGCGCGCTGAGCCGCCAACCATTACCTTGACCCCAACGTGCTGTGCGCTGCGGTGAAATCTACCTGTTCAGTAGTCCGGGAGCCACGATCCTTTTGGAAACTCTTCCGGCGTGGCCCTCCCGTTCAATGATCGTTTGCTGCGTATTCGCGATCGAGCCGGTCGTATAGAGGCTTGTTGACCAAGCGTTGCCGCTCGCTGAATGGCGCCACCAGCGTCGCATCCTCGTCAAGCCGGCCATTCGTGCGCAGCGTGCTGAGCGCCCTCTGCATGCCAAGCACTGCGCCTTGTAGCGTTGCATTCGCATACAGCACAAGTGCGTAGCCAAGGCTGGCTAGCGTTTCGCGCGACTGTACTGGCGTCTTCCCGCCGATCACAATATTGATCAGTTGTGGCGCAGCGATCAGCTTGGGCAAACGCTCGACGTCGGCAAGTGACTCGGTCGCTTCGATGAAGAGAATGTCCGCCCCCGCCTCAATGAAGCGATGGCCGCGCTCAATGGCAGCCTCCATGCCATGCACCGCTGCGGCATCCGTGCGCGCCATGATCAGCAGGTTGGGGTCCTCGCGCGCATCAACGGCAGCGCGGATCTTGCCAAGCATTTCACTCGTCGCGATGACCTCCTTGCCCGAAAAATGTCCGCATTTCTTGGGCATCACCTGATCTTCAATTTGAATCGCATCGGCGCCGCTGCGTTCGAGCGTTCTTACCGTGTGCCGTACGTTGAGCGCATTGCCGAAACCAGTGTCGGCATCGACGATCAATGGTAGCGCGACCGCATCGCGGACCCGCGCAGTGTGTTCGGCAATTTCATGCAGGCCGATGAAACCGAGATCGGGTAGGCCAAGCGACATATTCGTAACGCCGGCTCCCGTCAGGTATAGCGCCTCGAACCCGGTTTC
The DNA here is from genome assembly GCF_000319775.1 of Cupriavidus sp. HMR-1. Classification (NCBI taxonomy): domain Bacteria; kingdom Pseudomonadati; phylum Pseudomonadota; class Betaproteobacteria; order Burkholderiales; family Burkholderiaceae; genus Cupriavidus; species Cupriavidus sp. HMR-1. The sequence continues at coordinate 45,538 of NZ_ANKP01000277.1, read as the reverse complement.
CTCGACGATGCGGGCGCTCATTGCATTGAAGGCGCCAGCCACCAGCAGCCCTTGGCGTTCATTGACCTTGGCGCGGAATGCCGCACGGCGGGCGGCGGATAAGGTAGTCATTTGATGTGTCTCCAGAGTAGGAGACGGTGTTTTTGCACGGATCGTGCCAAGATCCCGCACCTGCCGTTGTTTCTTTCAAAAACAATGACTTACAAGATTTCATACCGCGAACACGCTCATGCGACAATGTTCCACATGTTTCTCGGGGCGTTCCAAAAGCGTTCCACTCAGGAGCCTCCAAGATGTCAACGCTCATTTCACATCCAAACCAGCTCCGCCCGGGCATCGCGCTGGTCAGCATCAGCCGGATGAGTACGCTGTGTGAGACCGTCGCGCCTCGCTACAACGAGCTGGCGCGTTTCTTCTCGATTCGCGCGGGCTACGGGGCTGCCGTGACCGCCCTCCAGGCGTATGTCGACGCAGGCACGGTTGACGTCGTGCTGGCGGCCGGCTCGAACGGCGCGTATCTGCGTGACAATCTCAGTGTGCCCGTGGTGATGGTCAAGGTGAATGGCTTCGACGTGCTGAACGCTATCACGCAGGCCATCACAGCGTGGCCGGGTGAGACCATCGGTTTGGTGCTGCACGAATCGGTGTCGAGGGAACTGGCCAACCTCAGCGGCTGGCTGAATGTTGCATTGAAACAGCGCGCATACCGTTCGATCGACGAGGTGCGTGCGGCCGTGGATACGCTTGCTGCAGAAGGCTGCACCGTCATCATTGGTCCCGGCATGGCATGCGATCTGGCGCTGCAGGCGGGATTGCAATGCGTATTTCTCTATTCCATTGGCGCTGTGGAGGAAGCGTTCGAACGCTCCATTGAGTTGGCACGCATGAGTCGCCAGAAGGAGTCAAAGCGCGTGCGACTCAACACCATCGTCGCGCATCTGCGCGACGGCGTCGCGGCATTTGACGAGGGTGGGCAGCTTGAGGTGGTGAATCCGGCGATGTTGGATCTGCTCGGCCTGAACCGCTCCAGCGACGTGGCGTCACAGCTCCTGGGGGCGGTCGGCCCGCACCTGCGCGAAACACTCGATGCCGATTCGCCGAGTAACGAGCGCATCGAACAGATCGGCGGTCGCTCGCTGATTGTCAACTGCGTGCCAATCGTTGAGCACGGCTCACGCTCCGGAGCGGTGGTCACTGTACAGGACACCCTAATCGCACAACGCATTGACCGCTCGTTGCGAACCAATCAGCGGCCGAAGCATCTGGTGGCGCGGCATAACCTGGCTGATCTGATCGGCGGCTCCCCGGAGCTTGAACGCGTGCGGTGGCTAGCGGGAGCCAGCGCCGCGCACGACGCTACCGTGCTACTCACAGGCGAAAGCGGCACTGGCAAGGAACTGGTTGCTCAAGGTATTCACAATGCCAGCCGTCGGCGTGGCAACCCATTCGTCGCGTTCAATTGTGCGGCACTGCCGGAAGGTTTGATAGAAAGCGAACTGTTTGGCCATGAAGAGGGCGCCTTTACCGGCGCACGGCGTGGTGGAAAGCCGGGCCTCTTCGAGGTCGCGCATACGGGGACCATTTTTCTCGATGAGATCGGTGAGATGCCGGCCGCGTTGCAGAGCCGCCTGCTACGTGTATTACAGGAACGCGAAGTGATGAAGCTCGGCTCTGGGCGCGCAACGCCAATCGACGTCCGTGTCATCGCCGCGACGCATCGTAATCTGCGCGAGTTGGTCAAGCGCGGCACATTTCGCGCCGACCTGTATTTCCGGCTCAATCTGCTACAGATCGAACTGCCGCCCTTGCGTGAGCGGCGCAGCGATATACCTGGCCTTGCGCAGCATCTGCTCGCACGGAGTGCAGCAAAGTACCACCTGCCAGCCACCGTCACGAAGCACATTCTGGAGTTCCTCTCGCCGCTCTTCGAGCTTTACACATGGCCCGGAAACGTACGGGAGCTTGAAAACGTCGTAGCGCGCGCGGCGATCTATCTGAGCGATGGTTCAGGCAGTGCGCGGGAAGACCTGCAGGCCATGTTTCCCGAGTTTGGAGAGATGCAATCGCTGCCTGTTGCAGCGGACAGGCACAAGGTTACCGACGCGCCGTCTGGGACCGTGACTCGGGACGACATCATGCGAGTCCTGCAGGCAAACGGTGGCAATCGTGCCGCTGCGAGTCGTACCTTGGGGATCGGACGAACGACGCTTTGGAGGTTAATGAAGGAGTAAGAAAGAAGATGAGAACGGCCGCTTCAGGGGCCAGGCAACGCCGTTTTCCGCGTACCAGCGGTCGAGGCTCGTGGCAAGCCGCCACCATTCTCGACTTCAGATTCAAAGGTTGTGGGGGGCGGCCGTCGCAGAACGACCCTGAACTGCCCTTCGACGCGGGGTAACCTCTACGGCTGCTTCCAGAGGGATCCGGTCTCCGCGCAGGCTTGTCACGTGCACCGGTTCTGTGGATAGCTGACAAGGTAGCAGGCACGACAAACTCGACGCGAATGACCCAAGGCGGATATCAAAACTGATCAGCGCCGATGGCAAACCGCACATGCGGAGTGAAGGGCATCAGAACTGACCGGTCACGCGAGACAATGGCATTGTGCGGGCATCGGAGTTCGGCAGTTCGCCACCGATTTGGCGGTTGGTTTGGTCGCACTACTTGTAGTAACCGACGCCGCATCCCAGGCCGGCAACCGCAGTAACGAGGCTCGCCTTCGGCACCCACGTCTTGTCAGCGCCGGCCTTGGGAGACATGTAGCCGACCTCGTTGACCTGGCCCTCTTTTGCCGCGTCATAGAGCCTTGGTCCATACACGTCGCCCGTAGGGTCCCTGAATTTCCTGGCATCCTTGCCGAGCAACCCCTTAACGTTGGGATTGCCGACCGCGACGAGGCGTCCGTCGCTGAGGTTGAAGCAGAACGGATAGAGATCGCCAACAAGAAAGCCATTCTCGCCGTTGTTGATCTGGTTGAGCGTCCTGGCCTTATCGGTTGTGATGGCCGCAACCGTCTTTTCAAGCATGGCCCTAGCGTCCGCCGCGGTACCTTGCGCCAATGCCGTAGCCGAGAACAAGGCAGCCATGGCGCCTAGCGTGCCAATCACGAGTTTACGAAACATGGACATTCCTCCTTTCTCTTCGAGCAAGTGGCAGTTGTCATGCACCGCGTGCAGCCAGCAAGGCATCATGTCCAAACATTGCCCCACTTGACCAGTCTACTCGTGCCCGCCGACGAGTTGATAAAAAGAGGTGGGGCGGCTACTTCCGGATTGGGCCCATCGTGTCGATCCCGAGCGTGGTCGAACGGCGTGAAGCGCGCGGCGTGGCGCACTAGATACGCGCCGGCAATATCACGCAGGTAATCAAAGGCGAAGTTACACTTCGCGGACCTGGAGTCACCGCCTATCGCTGAAATCCGCGGCAGCGTTGCCCTGGCCGACGCGAGGATTGTCAATCGGCGGCCGGCGCGATCATCACTTACGTTGGGGCGACCACTCGGTGCCGCCGTCTGAGCCATTCAACATTGTGCTGTTGAAACGGACGAGCGCGGCAGTTGCAATGGCCTCCTTTATTTGGGCATCGGTCGCACCAGCGGCTTTTGCCGCTTTAGTGTGAGCGGAAACGCAATATGCACAAGGAATTTGTGCTGCCACACCGAGGGCAATGAGTTGCTTGGTTTTCGCATCTAAAGCTCCCGTGGGATTCATCACGGCCCGAGATTCGTCCCAGTGCGGCTTCAGTGCCTGGTCGGGAAGTGTCTGTTTCATCCATTCAGGTGCCTCCTGAGCGCTGACGTTTGGTTCCGTTGCCAGGGCCAACAGCAGTGCTAAACCGGCGCTCGCCAGTAGAGTTCTCATGACTGACATGACTGACCTCCCCAAGTAATGTTGAAGCGCTACTGAGCGTGACACTGAGGCGCCAGGACTGTCAATCGGCTCGGTCGGCGTCCCGCAGTTGGATGCCGTCAAAATACGGTCGTCTTGCCGCGACAATCGAGGTACGATGCCGGTCTTTCAGGCCGGCCGACCAGTCCAAAGGAGCGATACCCATGAGCCAAAGACGTAGCCGTCGCCAACGCAAGAAGCTGCGAGTGGCGGAATTTCAGGAACTCGGATTTCTCGTCACAGCGGAGCTTGCCGTAGGACTGGGTGCGGACGCAAAGATTGCTGCCTGCGAAGCCTTTATTGCCGATTGCATCGAAGCGAACCAGCTCACCTATGGTGGTGCAATAGATGACTGCCTGGATGGATTTGTATCCCCGGAGGGGAATCGCAGCTCCTCCACGGAGGAACACCGCCAAATCGTCCTGGACTGGCTGAACGGCCGGGCTGAGTTCGGTGCTGTGCGCGTCGGTCCGCTGATCGACGCGTGGTACGGCAATTTCGCGGAACTTGGCTGAGCCTTCATATGCCACGCATTGAAGGATGCTGCCAGGAGACATTCGTCCGCTCAGCGAGGCCGTGGTGAGTCGGATCGAAAGCGTGCAGGAAGATTCCTTGTGAGGTTCGTTGAAGGGAACTGGCGCAAGCCATCTCGGAATCGCCAGTGGATGAGGTGTCTTCTTTTCCCGCACTGTACGATTTGAGTTCCGAACGGCAGGTCAAGCAGGAACCTTGCCAGTCCGGCGGACGTCTCAGGCAATCTTGCCTTGCGCGAAACTGCCGGTTTTCTTTTGTGTGGAGCCTGACGGGCGGCCGATTCGCCGGTCACCAGCTCGGCGCGCATTGCAGTTCGGTCAAGGCGCAACAATCAGACGTGGACAGACTAAGCGGACTTCGATATGAATAGCAAACAACGCCGCAAAGCCTACCGAAAGAGCCCCTACCAGATCGAAACGACATGGATGTTCAGGGGCGCGCAGGTGATCATCACGCGCATTGCAAGCCCCACCGCCGTCATCGTCGAGTTTGAGGGAGCCGGAGCACGCACGCATGTCCCCACGCGTGCACTGGAGCCACGCGGCCCTAACGGAAGCATGTTCCGCCCGCTGCCGTAGTTTCTCGGCCTTCCCCGCATCGGCACTTGGCGGGACTGGCATCCTCGTCGTGTGCGTCGTTGCAACGTGTGGCTGCCCGACGGGTGGAATGGGTCGGGAGGCTTATCGAAGCACGCTGCTGCCGTAGCTGGTGCGGACGCTCGGTGCGAGTGACGGCGACCGCGCCCTATCTGTGTAGCAATTCTGGCCCTCCGGTGTCGCCGGTACCGGGGAAGGGAAACCAACGGTCATTGCCAGAGGGCCCCTCCATCGGGAAACCCCGGGCGCCTATGCTCCCCGTACGGCCGACCCGACGGTCACGGCGGCTCCAATGCGCGTGGCGCGCGCGGATGCGGGCACGGCGGCTGGCCGCGTGACCATCCTCGCCCCGCGTTTCCTGGTTTTCCATCGATGGCCGGAAGGTCGCACGCGACGCCAGCAGCCCCCAACCTCTGAGTGCGCAAAAGGTAACTTTTGAGTTTGCCTTAGAAATTGGCTGATCTTGATAATTAGCATCAGCGGGATGGCACCTGTCGCATCACAGCCATACGCACTATTACCTAATGCTGCATTGCGACAATCCGTCTGCTACAATTCGGGAAAACCCCATAAGGGTAATCCCTGAAAGGAAGGACGCCATGAACACCCAATCCGATATCAAGCTGACCGATCAACTCGAACGTGACCTCATCGAGCGCGAGCTCGGCGCCCAAAGCATGGGCTTCGGCAACGACGTGAAGCGCGTGATTGCCTCGATCCAGAATGTTTTCACCCGCCTGCAGGCGGAAGCGCGCAAGGCGAAGGTTGCCTACGCGAACGGCTGATTGGCCGGGAAGTCTGAACGTAGTAGCGGGTAGATAGCTGTAGTTGGTACCGAAACGCGGTGCGTTGGCGCCGCGTGGGAATGAGAGCCGACCCGCCACACACGTGCATCGTGTGTGGCGGGTCGGCTTTTTTGTGCGCGATTTACGGTGTGATGTCGATGCTGTCGACGCGATCGGGATAGAACGCGAGGTAGCCTGCAATGGCCGACACGGCCGGGTAGGGGGACTCATAGGTCCAGACGGCATTCTCGGCGCGCGCCCCGCCGGTGGGGATACTGTAGTAGGCGGCATCCCCCTTGTAGGGGCAGTAGCTGCCATGTGAGGTACGCGACAGTTCAGACATGTCCACGTCCTCGCGCGGCACATACTGAACAGCCGGATAGGCTGCTTCCTGAAGTGTCAGCGCGTTTCGGGTATCGGCAATCACTTTGCCCGCGACTGTTACAACCACACGGCTGCCCTGGCGGGTGATGGTGATTGGGTGGTCGGGACCGGGAATCTTGATGGGTTTGTCTGGCATGGGGGCCTCATCTGGCTGGCACAGCGAAAAAACTGGCGCGGCAACGTTGCCGCGCCTTGCGCTGACATCGACATACGGACGAACAGGAACCTCATGCCGCCAGCGCCAATGATGAAAAAACCGCCACGGAGGGTGACGTGAGGCCAGAAGAGAGGGATCCTTGGCCTCGGAGAAAAAGATAGCAAGCGCCATCGTTCCAGGAAAGCGTTCTCACGGAACACACTTTTCGAGGGCGTAAAACAATAGCCCCGTCACGGTTTCGCGACGGGGCTATTGTTTTGCAGTTGCTTTGCGAGGCGGATGCGACGTCAGGCGCCAGACTGCTCTTCGATCCAGAGCGACAGCCGGACCTTGTAGGCTTGCTGGATATGGCGCCGCGCGATCTGCTCGGCCCGCTCGGGGTCGCGGGCTTCCAGTGCCTGGACCAGCGCCATGTGTTCCTCATACGAGCCACGCGCGCGGCCTGGAACGGCCAGCGTGGAGCGCCCCAGCAGTGCCATGGATTCGTGCAGCGAGCGCAGCGTCTTCAGCAGATAGCGGTTGTGGGCGCAGCGGTGCAGCGTCTCGTGGAACAGGCGGTTGTTCATTGCCAGCTTGTCGGGATCCTCGGCGAACGAGAGGTCGCGTTCGACGATATCGCGCAGCAGCGAGATCTCCACGTCGGTGGCGTGGCGTGCGGCCAGCGCAGCGGCGGTGGACTCGAGCACCTCTCGCATGACGTAGAGTTCACTGACCATGCTGGCGTCGAGGCGCGTCACGATCATGCCCCGATTGGGTTCATTGACAACAAGCCCTTCTGACTCGAGCCGCGACAGCGCCTCGCGCACTGGCGTGCGCGACAGGCCCAGGGATTCCGCGAGTTCGACTTCTCTCAGGCGGGTGCCGGGCGGCAGTTGACCTGCCTGGATGGCCGATCGCAACTGTTGATAGGCGCGCTCGGAGCGTGGCAGCGAGGCGTTCTGATCGCCGTCGGCGCCGGCGACGAGGTCCGTAGGAAGCATGGAGTCGTGAAGTGGGGATCTGCAACTTCGCCACAGGCAGCGAAGTTCGCTATTCAATCAACTGGTTAATGATGCGAGACAACCCAGGGCCATCCGGTGGCCGTCGCGCGTTCCTGCCAGCATGGCTGGAACGGGAATGGACAGAGACGGCACCGGGAAGAGGGAGATTCTACCTCGCATGCCGGCCCTCGGACCTCCAGGCGCAATATACGCCCCATCACGCCGCGGTTAATCCTGCTTTGCCCGACTAGGGCGTCAGCGGTGTCTGAAGCACGCTCATGCCGAGACTGGTCAGTCCCAGGCGCCCGCGCACGCCCAACTTGCGATAGACGCTGGCGACCCGGCGGCGAATGTCGTCGGCCGCCACGCCAAGGCGTCTGGCAATCTGCATCTCGGTGGCGGATGTCAGCAGCAGCAGGAATACCTCCTGCTCGTAGGGATCGAGCAGCCCCAGCAGGTCCGGCGGCAGGAGATATGCGCACGCTGGCTGCCGAAGGATCGTGACATCGCGCGCGGTGCCGAGTCGCAATTGATGTGATTCCAGCCAGCGTGCCGACCACGAGAAGTGGATGTCACTTCCATCCCGGTGCCGGTAACGGTTCTCGAAGCCGGTGCGTTTGTGGCCGGCCAGCACCTCGCTGGCTTCCTTGATGGTGCGATCGCGGTCGCGCTGGACCACAAGTTCGAGCATGGTTTGTCCGATGAGGTCGGACTGCGCAAAGCCCAGCGAATCGTGACATCGGGGGTTTACGTACCGGATGATGCCGGTCTTGTCGACGAGGAAGACGGCGTCTGGCTGGGCATCTGCCAAGGCATGGATGGTGTCTTCCGACAGGATGGGCTTTGCCATGGGGCGATCAACCGGGCACGGAGAAATCACCGCAAGGCAGGTTGCATGTCGCCATGGACTAGCGTCCCAGAGGAATGTCGATGTGCGGATCGTAGCGCAAATGGATGCGGATCGAAACGAAAAAGCCGGCCTTCGGGCCGGCTTTCTCCGTTCCGCGACAAGTCGCTCAGTGCGTGAGCTTCAAGCGATAGTCCACCGCGTACGGCAGTTTGCCCGGCTTTGCCGATCCAAGCGGTTGTGACAGCGCCGTGAATTCCGTTTCGTTCAGCGCATCGAGCCGGCCCAGTGAAGCTGCCGTCTTGCCATTGCTGACCACGGTGTCCGGCGTCAGGGCAACCATTGCCTCCGCGGCCGCGTGGACGGCGGTCAGGTAGCTGGGGGTGTCATTCAGGTTCACCTTCTTCAGGTCCACCACCGTGCGCAGCCAGTCGCCCCAATAAAACTCGGTGAACTCGGTGGCGTCCGCCAGTTGCTGATAGCCGATGTCGCGCGCGAAGTAGACCAGTGCGCGGTACGGGTCGTCATTGAGCCCGTTGCCAAGGCCGAGGGAACGCGGAAGGTCGGCCGGGTACGACGGGCGGTCACCATCCTTCGACCAGACCAGCTTGCGCTCCCGCAGCGTGCGGAAGAACGCGGCGCGGCTCAGGGTCGACAGGTTGTCTTGCACGCGCACGTAGATCTTGGTTTGCGGACCACCGCTGACGGCTTCCCACAGCGAGGTGAACGTGTGATGGCCATCGGTCAGGTAAGGCTCGCCGTAAGGGCCGACCACCAGTGTTTTCATATCGGCCGGCTTATCGCCAATCGCCTTCGTGCAGGTGAACGAGGCCAGCGTATCGATGCGGGAGTTGGCATCCGACGTCTTGGTCTTGTTCTGGCCGTTGGCCTCGCAAACGTCGTCAAATCGCTTCACGGGGTCGGCGGCGTAGCGGCCCAGCTTGTAATAGATCTGGTCGCGGCCGATGGCGGGTTGCGTCGGGCGCAGATCGGCCAGTGTGACGAGGATGACGTCGTTGGCCTTGGCCGAAAGGTAGGTCGAGACCGGTGCGGCGGCGGGCAGGGGGGCGCAGACACCAGGCAGCAGTTGCTGGGAGCCCGGGACCTGGCGCAACTGGTAGGCCAGTTTGTTGCTGACCGGCAGCCACGCCAGGCCTGCGCTTTGCGACAGGCCGTTGACCGTTTCCTGCCACGAGCCAGACACCAGGCCGTTGGTCGTGCTGCCGGCAAGGCTGTTGTAGGTGAGCGTGACGTCCGACGGGATGTTGTCCGCAGCCAGCGTATTGCCCGCGATCGAGACAATGTTCCGGCGCGTGCGGCCTGTACCGACGTTCTTGCTGTCGAGTTCGGGCTCTGCGCAGAGCCAGTCGCCATTGATGCCGTTGGCTGTCACGGGCGCGGCGGAACGCACGACCCAGCTACCTGGGATGCTGCTGGAGCCGGCTCCGGTTTCATCGACGAACAATGCGACGCTGCCTTGCTGCCGACCGACGAACAGGCGGCCCACCTTGGCGCCGGCAACCGTCAGGGAAAATGCGCCCGGATAGCGGACCTGGTCGGCGTCGGGAGAGAGTTGGCCGGATTGACCACCCGCGCAGGTCGCGCTGTAGCTCTGTCCCGCGCAGACGCGCACCGAGCCATCCGATTGGATGCCAAGCTGGCCCGCGATTGCGGTGCCCCCGGCCTGGCGCATATAACTGTAGGTACCGGCGATGTCGGCCAGTTGCGCGCCACGGTTGGCGGCCGATACATAGCCTTGCAACAGCGCGCCATTGCCAGCGACGAGGTTCGGTACCTGGCCGAGCGCGCCGGACAACACGCTGTCATCGAGCGTGAAGCTGAAGGTCACGGTCGACGCGGCCGTGGCCAGGGCGGCAGGGACATCGTTCGAGCTGGCCGCGAGGTTTTTCACGCGGTAAGTATTGCCGTCGACCGAATACTGGCCGACCAGTGTGCCGGCCAGACCGAAACGGGAGTCGAGGAAGCGTAGCGTCAGTTGCCCGGCCGCCGGCTGGTCGAGTTCGATGGATACGGTATCGCCAAAGCTCACCGCCCCAACGTAGAGCGAGCCGCCCGCCAGCGGCTTGACCACCGCAGGCTGCGTCGTGCCGCCGTTGCCATTGCCGTTACCCGAGCCCGTGCCGCCGGTGCCGCTGTTGCCGCTACCCGCGCCGTTGTTGCTGCTGCCGGTGTTCGCCGTGCCATTGTCATCGCCGCCGCACGCGCTCAGCGCCGCCGCCGCGAGTACCAGCATCGTTGCGCCAATACCCTGCCGAACCCAAAGTCCCGGTGTCCTCGCCCTGCTTCCCATGTCCGATTCCCTTTTTTGACTTGTTGTTGAACGTGTGCGCTTGGCGACACGTGGTCGCGCGCCAGTCTAGGGAGCGGGAATGACAGACTCGTGACAGCCTGCCAATCGGACAGGACATGGGGTGTGCAACACGCGGCGGACGCGGGTCCGCCGCGTCACTCGATTACTTGGTGGTGTATCCGCCGTTGATGAGGATCGTCTGGCCCGTGATCCACCAGCCATCGCTCACGAGATGCCGAATGAAGGGCACGACGTCCTCGATGTCGGTCAGGCCGGTCTTGCTGAACGGCGAGAGCGCAGCGGCGGTCTTGTGATAGGCCACGGCTTCCGGGCCTTCTGCGGGATAGAAGAACGGCGTATCCATTGGGCCGGGGCCAACGGCTGTCACCGAGATGCCACGCTCGCCGAACTCCTTCGCTGCCGCCCGCGTGAAGTGTTCGACGGGTGCCTTGGTGCCGGCGTACGACGCATAGAACGGCGTGAAGGCGCCCAGCAGCGATGTGACCAGCGTGACGATCTTGCCGTTGTCGTTGACGTGCTTGCCGGCCTCCTTGAGGAAGAAGAACGCCGACTTGCTGTTGATGGCCGTCATCTCGTCGTATTCCGCTTCGGTGACCTCGGCGATCGGCTTCTTGAGGACCTTGCCGACGGTATTGATGGCGATATCGGGCCGACCTATCGCGGCGACCGTGTCGGCGAAGAGCTTCTCCACGGCCGCAGCCGTGGTCAGGTCGGCTTGCAGCGTGATTGTCCTGGCGCCGGCTTTTTCGATCGCGGCCGCCGTGGCTTCGGCCTCGGGTTTGGTCGCCGCGCTGTTGTAGTGAATCGCGACGGCCTTGGCGCCCTGGGACGCGAGGTCGCGGGCAATCAGCCCGCCGAGATTCTTGGCGCCGCCTGCGATGAGTACAACCTTGCCCTGGATGCTGTGCTTGGACATTTCAGACCTCCGATAAGGGATGAGGGTGAGGGGGTATCCAGCACTGTAATAAGCAACCTTTCATGGATAAACTTGCCTGTAGCGAATGAACTATCCATGTTTTCTTACCAATATCCATAGCACCCCATGGACCGGATCGAGCAACTTCGGATTTTCCTCCGCGTGGCACACAGCGGCGGCTTCACACTGGCGGCGGATCAACTGGGACTGCCGCGGCCGACCGTGTCGCTGGCCGTCCAGCAGTTGGAGGCCCGCCTGGGTGTCAGGGTGTTCAACCGCACGACGCGGCGGGTGAGCCTGACCCGGGACGGCGAGGCATTGCTCGACCGCGCCATGGCGCTGGTGGCGGATAGCGAGGAACTGGAGCAGCAATTCCGGCCACATGGCGCGGTCCTCAGCGGGCGCTTGCGCGTCGATATGCCCAGCCGTATCGCGCGGCGGCTAGTCGCGCCAGCCTTGCCGGACTTTCTTGCACGGCATCCCGGCCTGACGCTCGAGTTGGGCTCGAGCGATCGGGCTATTGATCTGGTGCGGGAGGGCGTCGACTGCGCGCTGAGGGTGGGAGAGATGACGTCGAGCAGCCTGGTGGCCCGGCCGCTCGGGGTATTGCGAATGATCCACTGCGCCAGCCCTGCGTATCTGGCGCGCCACGGTGTGCCGCTGAAGCCTGAGGACCTGGACCAGCATCAGGCGGTGAACTACGCGTCGCCAGCCAGCGGACGCATTGCGCCCTGGGAGTGGAGGGACGCAGGCGAGGTGCGGACGCTGAAGATGAACGGGCCGGTAGCGGTCAACAATGTGGAAACTTACATCGCCTGCTGCCTGGCCGGTCTGGGCTTGATCCAGATTCCAGCCTTCGATGTCCGGGATCATCTGGTGGCAGGCGAACTAGTGGAGGTCCTGTCGGATTGGCCCGTGCCGCCCATGCCGGTGCAACTGGTCTATCCGCATCGACGCTTGCTGTCCCGCCGAACGCAGGTATTCAGTGAATGGCTGGCGAGGGTGCTGGCGCAGCATATCGAGTAGGCGGGGCCCGCATTCCTCCGCAGCATCCCCGCCCGGCCGTGCGTTTGACGCGTTTCGGCGGCTAGTGCGCTGGTGGTTCGATCCCCGCCGCGCGGGCACGCCGTCGCCGCGACAGCATATTCAATCCCTCGACCGCGCTCGAGAACGCCATCGCCGTATAGATATAGCCCTTGGGCACGTGGTGGCCGAGGCCATCGGCGATCAGCGTCATGCCGATCATGATCAGGAACGCCAGCGCCAGCATGACGATGGTTGGGTTCTGATTAATGAAGTTCGCCAGCGGCGTGGCGGCCACCAGCATCACCACCACTGCGGCAATTACGGCCACGAACATGATCGGCACATGGTCGGTCATGCCGACCGCCGTGATGATGCTGTCGATCGAGAAGACCAGGTCCAGCACCAGAATTTGCCCGATCGCGGCGGCGAAACCGGGAGCGGTGCTCCGGGCGCTCTCGGCATTCTCGTGCTCGTCCTCGGGCGACACGTGCTGGTGAATCTCGCGTGTGGCCTTCCAGACCAGGAAAGCGCCGCCGGCGATCAGGATGATGTCGCGCCAGGAAATCCCCTTGCCGAGCACCGTGAACACCGGCTCGGTCAACGCCACGATGACCGCGATCGTGGCCAGCAGCGCCAGTCGCATGATCAGCGCCAGGCCGATGCCGATACGTCGTGCCTTTTCGCGGATCTGCTCGGGAAGCTTGTTGGTGAGGATCGAGATGAAGATCAGGTTGTCGATGCCAAGCACGATCTCCATGGCCACCAGGGTGGCCAATGCGGCCCAGGCGGCCGGATCGCGCAGCAGTGCGAGCAGCGTTTCCATGCGAACTCCTTGAAGGGGTGGGCTTGGGCCGCTGGCCCGCAAGCGGACGACTGTCGACATGGTAGCGCACAGCTTGAGGCTGGCGTAGCCGATACAGCAAAGATTGAGGTTGTCGAACGGCGATTGTGAAATATAGTATGTGATATATCAAAACTAACCATCACTCAGCAATCACAACCATCGAGGAGACAACCGATGAAAATTTGTATCTACGGCGCGGGCGCCATCGGCGGCTATATGGGCGCGCAACTGGCGCTGGCCGGGGCGGACGTCAGTTTCATCGCCCGTGGGCCCCATCTGGCGGCGATGCAGGCAAACGGCGTGCGGTTGCTGATCGAAGGCGAGGAACGGGTGGCCAAGGTCCGTTGCGCCAGCGACCCGCGTGAACTCGGCCCGCAGGACTATGTGTTCATCACGCTCAAGGCGCACCAGGTGCCTGGGGTGGTGGACCTGATGCAGCCGCTGCTCGGGTCGGACACTGCGGTGGTGACCGGCGTCAACGGCATCCCGTATTGGTACTTCCATCAGCACGGCGGCGAGTTCGCGGGGCGCACGCTGGAAAGCGTCGACCCTGGCGCCCGCCAATGGAATGGGCTGGGCCCCGAGCGAGCCATCGGCTGTGTGCTGTATCCAGCCGCCGAAATCATCGCGCCGGGCGTGATCAAGCATGTCTATGGCAAGAAATTCCCGATCGGGGAGCCGGACGGCACCCGCTCCGAGCGCGTGACCCGTCTGGCAGAGATGATGGCGCGGGCGGATATGGACGCCCCGGTGCGCGACAACATCCGCGACGAGATCTGGCTCAAGCTCTGGGGCAACCTCTGCTTCAACCCGATCAGCGCCTTGACGCATGCGACGCTCGACATCATTACGTCGGACCCGGCCACGCGGGCGCTGTCGCGCCAGATGATGCTCGAAGCGAAGCACATCGCCGAGAGCTTCGGCGTGCATTTCCGGGTAGACGTCGAACGTCGCATCGACGGTGCCGGTGCGGTTGGCGCCCACAAGACATCGATGCTGCAGGATCTGGAGGCGGGCAGGGCGATGGAGATCGACCCGCTGCTGACGGTGGTGCAGGAGATGGGCCGAATGATCGGGCAGCCGACACCGATGATCGACGCGGTGCTCGGACTGATCAAGCAACGTGACCGGATGGCCCTGGCAGCGCCTTCAGGCGCGGCGCCAATGGCCAAGGCAGCCTGAAACGCGGACGGTCTGCCGGAAATCGGCGACAATCGGCATTGTGGTCAATGTGATATACGATATACGAAAGGTCGGATTCGCCCCTTTCCGGGCCAGAACTCGCCGCATGCGGCGGGATTGATGCGCGAAACGCATGGCGTCATGCCAAACTTGACGTCATGCGCCACGCGCCAACCTGGTCCTGAATCGGCGAGTGCCATCGGCGGCCATCTGGGTCGCCGGGGCACCGGCCATTTACGAGTGCACTCATGTCTGCCCAAAGCCAAACCGACGTCCAGCCGACTTCCGGCCTTACCCTTTCACTGCAGCCGATCAATGCGGGTGCCAGCCTGCGTGACCAGGCCTACGCGATGCTGCGGCAGGCTATTGCCGATGCCGACATCTACCAGTCGCGCGACGAAGTCCGTCTGGACGAGCGCGTGCTGTCCGAAGCGCTCGGCGTTAGTCGCACGCCGATTCGCGAAGCCATGACCCTTTTGGAGCAGGAAGGCTTCCTGCGCACGGTGCCGCGCCGCGGCATCTACATCACGCGCAAGACCAAGCGCGAGATCGTCGAGATGATCCAGGTCTGGGGCGCGCTGGAAAGCATGGCCGCGCGGCTAGCCACGCTGCACGCCAGCGACGAGGAAATCGGCAAGCTGCGCCATATGTTCGACAGCTTCCGCGATGCCACGCCGGCCGAGCATATCGAGGAATATTCCGACGCCAACATCGCCTTCCATCAGGCGATCGTGCAGTTGTCGAAGTCGCAGATCATCATGGACTCGATCAAGAATATCTTTGTCCATGTGCGCGCGATCCGGAAGATGACGATTTCGCAGAGCGACCGCGCCGCGCGCTCGATCGTCGATCACCTGCGGATCATCGAGGCGCTGGAGAAGCGCGATACGGAGTTGGCCGAGCGGCTGGTACGCCAGCACTCGCTGGATCTGGCGGACTACGTCGAGAAGCACTGCGATTTTCTGGATTGAAAGGGGACAGGGCGCGGAGGTTCAAATCGCGACTTGTCGGTGATCGAGCCGCTGTCCCTCTCCCCTGGCCCCGCTCCCGCAGCGCGGGAGCGGGGATAACTGCCAGACCAACCTACCGCATCGCCGCCGCCATCGTATTGCCTAGCTCCGCTGGAGACGCGGCCACGTGGATACCCGCCTCGCGCATTGCTTCGATCTTCGCCTCCGCCGTGCCCGTGCCGCCCGAGATGATGGCGCCAGCATGGCCCATGCGGCGGCCCGGTGGCGCCGTGGTGCCGGCGATGAATCCGACCACGGGTTTGCGGGTGCGCGCGTCGCGCAGGAATTGCGCGGCTTCCTCTTCGGCTGACCCCCCAATCTCGCCGATCATGATGATGCCTTCGGTCTGGTCATCGGCAAGGAACAGTTCCAGGCTGTCAATGAAGTTCGTGCCGTTGACGGGATCTCCGCCAATGCCGATGCAGGTCGATTGTCCAAGCCCCGCTGCCGTGGTTTGCGCCACCGCTTCGTAGGTCAGCGTGCCCGAGCGCGATACCACGCCGATCCGTCCCGGCTTGTGGATGTGCCCCGGCATGATGCCGATCTTGCACTGGCCAGGCGTGATGACGCCCGGGCAGTTGGGCCCGACCAGCCGGCTGGCGGAGCCGCTCAGCGCCCGCTTGACGCGCACCATGTCGATGACGGGGATTCCTTCGGTGATGCAGACGATCAGTCCGATGCCGGCATCCACGGCTTCGAGGATCGCATCGGCGGCGAACGGCGGCGGGACGTAGATGACCGACGCATCGGCGCCGGTGGCATGGGCGGCGGCCGATACGGTGTCGAACACCGGTAGCCCCAGATGCGTCTCTCCGCCCTTGCCGGGCGTGACGCCGCCAACCATCTTCGTGCCATAGGCCAATGCCTGCTCCGAGTGGAAGGTGCCTTGGGCGCCCGTGAAACCCTGGCAGATCACGCGCGTATGTTGGTCGATTAGCACGGCCATTTCACTTGCCTCCTTTCTTCTGATGGGCCCGGACCGCGGCCACGACTTTCTCTGCCGCGTCGGCGAGATGATTGGCCGATAGGATCGGCAGTCCCGAATCGCGCAGGATGGTCTTGCCCAGTTCGACATTGGTGCCTTCCAGGCGCACCACCAGCGGCACCGTCAGGTCGACATCGCGCGCGGCGGCGATCACGCCTTCGGCGATGACATCGCAGCGCATGATGCCGCCGAAGATGTTGACCAGGATGCCTTCCACCTTGGGGTCGGCCAGGATGAGCCGGAACGCCGCCGTCACGCGCTCCTTGGTGGCGCCACCGCCTACGTCGAGGAAGTTGGCCGGCTCGCCGCCGTAAAGCTTGATGATGTCCATCGTGGCCATCGCCAGCCCCGCGCCATTGACCATGCAGCCGATGTTGCCGTCGAGCCGCACGTAGTTCAGCGCGTGCCTGGCGGCTTCGGTTTCGGCCGGGTCTTCCTCGCTTTCGTCGCGCATCGCTTCGATATCGGGATGCCGGAAAAGGGCGTTGTCGTCGAAGTTGAACTTGGCGTCGAGCGCGATCACGTCGCCGCTGCCTGTCACCACGAGCGGATTGATCTCGACAATCGAGGCATCGAGTTCCGTAAATGCGCGATAGGCGGACAGGATGAAGCGCGTGGCCGCCGCTACCTGCTTGCCGGACAGGCCCAGCCCGAACGCCAGGCGCCGGGCATGGAACGGCTGGATACCACTGGCCGGATCGATCGCCACTTTCAGGATCTTCTCCGGGGTATGCGCGGCAACCTCCTCGATTTCCATGCCGCCTTCCGTGGATGCCATGACGGTGATGCGTGATGTGGCGCGGTCGATCAGCATGCCGAGATAGAGCTCGCGCGCGATGTCGCAGCCTTCCTCGATATATAGCCGCCGTACTTCGCGCCCGGCCGGCCCGGTCTGCTTGGTCACCAGCGTGGCGCCCAGCATCTGCGAGGCGTTTGCCTGCACCTCGTCGATGGACTTCACCACGCGCACGCCGCCCTTGCCGGATGGATCGCCGGCAAACCGGCCCGCGCCGCGTCCACCGGCGTGGATCTGCGACTTCACCACCCAGATGGGGCCGCCCAGCTTGCGTGCGGCCTGCGCAGCTTCTTCGGGGGTAAATGCCACGCAGCCGTTTGGCACGGCGACGTCGTAGCGCCGCAGCAGCTCCTTGGCCTGATATTCGTGAATGTTCACGTGTCTCCTCGCTTGTCTGTCACCGTGGCCGCAGGTCGGGGCCCGCCTGTCCGGTTTTGCACGGCGTGAAATATGGTATGTGATATATCAAAAAGAAAATCAAGCTGGATTTGATGCTCAGGGCCGGTGGAGGAGGCTGTCCGGGTGGCAGACAGGCTTCAGAAGACGATCGCATCAATGCCTTGTCATTGATCGGAAAGCGGCATTTTTTGCGGGTTAACGCCGAAGAGAGTGGTCCTGCATGCTGCGGTGCGTCGTTGAAAGTCGGCAGCCGCCAGCATTTTGTTCTTGTCGTTTGGTGGTATATCACATACCGTATGTCATCAAGATCGGCTGCTTTCCGAAGCGCAACGATCTGCGATCCGACGATCCAGTCCAAACGAGGAGACAAAGACATGTCCGCTGTCGTATCCACCCGGCCCGAGACCACCACGGCTGAAGACACGCTGAAGCAAAAGTCCCGCGACGCGGGCGTCATATCCGGCGGCCATCTGGTGGCTCGCGCCCTCAAGAACGAGGGGGTGGATACGATCTTCACGCTGTGCGGCGGGCACATCATCGACATCTACGACGGTTGTGTGGATGAAGGCATTCGCATCATCGACGTGCGCCACGAGCAGGTGGCCGCGCACGCAGCAGATGGTTACGCGCGCCAGACCGGCAAGCTGGGCTGCGTTGTGACCACGGCAGGTCCTGGCTGCACGAACGCCGTCACGGGCGTGGCCACCGCCTTCCGTTCGGAAAGCCCGATCATCCATATCGGCGGCCAAGGTGCGCTGTCCCAGCACAAGATGGGATCGCTGCAGGATCTGCCGCACGTGGACATGATGGCGCCGATCACGAAGTTCGCGGCCACCATTCCCAGCACCGAGCGCGTGGCCGACATGATCTCGATGGCTGCCCGCGAGTGCTTCAACGGCGCGCCGGGGCCGGCCTATCTGGAAATCCCGCGCGATGTGCTGGATCGTGAAGTCGATGTATCGCGTGCCGTGATTCCGCGCCCGGGCCACTATCGCGCCTCGACGAAGTCGATCGGCGATCCGCGCGACATCGAAAAACTGGCCGACATCCTCGTCAACGCCGAACGTCCGGCAATTCTCTATGGCCAGCAGGTCTGGACCGCGCGCGGGCATGAGGAAGCTGTCGACCTGCTGCGCGGTCTCGATATCCCCGGCTATTTCAACGGCGCCGCACGTGGCCTGCTGCCTCCGGGCGATCCGCATCACTTCGACCGCACCCGTTCGCAGGCATTCGCCAATGCCGATGTGCTGGTGATCGTCGGCACGCCGTTCGACTTCCGCATGGGCTACGGCAAGCGCATAAGCAAGGAAATCACGCTGGTGCAGATCGACATGGACTACCGCACGGTGGGCAAGAACCGCGAGATCGATCTGGGCCTGGTGGGCGATCCGGGCGCGATTCTTGGCGCGGTGCTGCAGGCGGCCAGTGGCCGGATCAAGAACGATAAGCGCCTGGCGCGCAAGAAGTGGATGGGTCAGTTGACGGAAGCCGAAGCCGTTGCCACGGAAAAGCTGATGCCGCTGTTCAAGTCGGAGAACAAGCCGATTCACCCGTATCGCGTGGCCTACGAACTCAACGAGTTCCTGGCCGACAACACGATCTATATCGGCGACGGTGGCGACGTGGTCACGATTTCCGCGCAGGCGGTGCGTCCGCGCCGTCCGGGCCAGTGGATGGACCCGGGCGCGCTCGGGTCCCTCGGTGTCGGTACCGGCTTTGCGATCGCAGCAGGCGTGGCCAATCCGGGCAAGGAAGTCCTTTGCTACTACGGCGACGGATCGTTCGGCATGACCGCGTTCGACATGGAAACGGCCAACCGCTTCGGCGTGCCGTACCTGGCCGTGATCGGCAATAACTCGGCGATGAACCAGATCCGCTACGGCCAGCTTGCCAAGTACGGCGACGACCGTGGCAATGTCGGCAACCTGCTGTCCGACGTGCCGTTCTCCAAGTTCGCCGAGATGCTGGGCGGATATGGCGAGGAGGTGCGCGAGCCGGGCCAGATTGCAGGTGCGCTGCAGCGCGGCCGCGAGTCGATCGCGAAGACCGGCAAGTCCGCCGTCATCAACATCTGGGTGGACCCGCGCGAGTACGCGCCGGGCACCAAGAACCAGACCATGTACAAGTAAAGGCCGGTCGCCAGCACGACATTGCCTCAAGAGAATCCTCAAGGAGACAACGCCATGAACAACAAGGCACTGGAAGGGGTCCGCATTCTGGACATGACGCATGTGCAGGCCGGCCCGTCGGCCACCCAGCTGATGGCCTGGCTGGGTGCCGATGTCATCAAGGTGGAACTGCCTGGTCGCGGCGACATCACGCGTAGCCAGCTGCGCGATGTTCCGAACGCGGACAGCCTCTACTTCACGATGCTGAACTCGAACAAGCGCAGCCTGACCTTGAACATGAAGACGCCGGAGGGCAAGGCGCTGCTCGAAGACCTGGTGCAGCGCTGCGACGTGCTGGTGGAGAACTTCGGGCCGGGCGTGCTGGATCGCGCCGGGTTCGACTGGGACCGCCTGCAGTCGCTGAATCCGCGCCTGATCTACGCGTCGATCAAGGGCTTCGGCCCCGGCCCGTACGCCGATTGCAAGGCTTACGAGAACGTGGCGCAGTGCATGGGCGGCTCGGCCAGCACGACTGGCAACGAAGACGGCGTGCCGACGGTGACCGGCGCGCAGATCGGCGATTCGGGCACGGGTGTGCATTGCGTGGTCGGCATCCTGGCCGCGTTGCTGCACCGTGAGCAGAGCGGGCGCGGGCAGCGGGTGGAAGTTGCCATGCAGGACTCGGTGCTGAACCTGTGCCGCGTGAAGCTGCGCGATCAGCAACGGTTGTCGGCCGGGCCGCTCAAGGAGTATCCGAACGACGATTTCCAGGACTACGTGCCGCGCGCCGGCAATGCGTCGGGTGGCGGACAGCCGGGTGCGGCGTTGCGCTGCTCGCCCGGTGGCGCCAACGACTTCGTCTACGTCATCATCCAGCCGCAGGGCTGGGAGCCGCTGATGCGCCTGTGCGGTCGCGAGGATCTGATCACGCATCCGCAGTTCGCCACGCCGGAGGCTCGCCTCAAGTGCCTGGCCGAGTGCTTCTCGATCATCGAGAAATGGACGCGGACCAAGAGCAAGTTCGAGGTGATGGCGGCGCTCAATGACGTCGACGTGCCGTGCGGCCCGATCCTGTCGATGAAGGACCTGATCGAGGACCGATCGCTCTACGAGCGCGGCTATATGGTCGAACTCGACCATCCGGAGCGTGGCAGGTACGTGCAACTCGGCTGCCCGATCTCGCTGTCAGAATCGCCGGTGGAAGTCGAGCGTTCGCCGTTGCTTGGCGAGCATACCGAAGAGATCCTCGAGTGGCTCGGCCGCACGCCGTCGCAGATCGTCGCGCTCAAGGCCGCCGGCGCGGTGTAGCCCCCACACCCTCAACGCACACTCTCTCAACCGATCCCGGCGAAGTCCGCAGGCCGCCCGCATCTCCAATGCGTGGCGGGTGGGCCTGCTTTCGCCTTGCGCAGCCCATTCGGGCCGCGTTTTTCGCCTGCCCCCCTCATTCATGCCTGAACAGATGGAGACCTGACATGGCACATGACAAGGATGCTGTACGCAAGATTCTCGCAATCGCCAAAAAGGAAGGCCGCAATGCGCTGACCGCCCCCGAAGGCAAGCTGGTTTGCGATGCCTATGGCATCTCTGTGCCGGGGGAGGGCGTCGCCAGGTCGCCCACGGGCGCGGTGGAACTGGCCAGCAAGATGGGATACCCGGTGGTGCTCAAGATCGTGTCGCCGGACATCCTGCACAAGACCGAAGCCGGTGGTGTGCTGGTGGGTGTGAACTCGGCCGCGGACGTGGAGCGCGGCTATCTGACGATTATCGAGAACGCGAAGAAGTACAACACGAACGCGCAGATTGTTGGCGTGCAGGTCCAGCAGATGATCGGCGGCGGGCAGGAGGTGATCATCGGCGCGGTGACCGACCCATCATTCGGCAAGCTGGTGGCATTCGGCCTGGGCGGTGTGCTGGTGGAGGTGCTCAAGGACGTGACGTTCCGCATGGCGCCGGCAACCTATGACGATGCGCTGTCGATGCTCGATGGCATCGCCGCGGCGGACGTGCTCAAGGGCGTGCGCGGCGCGGACCCGGCCAATCGCGAGGCGCTGGCCGGGATGATCCAGCGCGTGTCCGAACTCGTGAGCGATTTCCCCGAAATCTCCGAGCTTGACCTGAATCCGGTGTTCGCCAGCAAGGATGGCGCGATTGCCGCCGACGTGCGCATCGTGATCGACGACTCGCCGCAGCCGGAGAAATACCGCCCGAGCCAGGAAGAGATCGTCCGGCAGATGAACCGGATCATGCGTCCCGACACGGTGGCGGTGATCGGCGCATCGGCCGAGGACGGCAAGATCGGCAACTCGGTCATGAAGAACCTGATCAATGGCGGCTATCAGGGCAAGATCTACCCGATCCACCCGAAGGCCGACGAGATCATGGGCATGACGGCCTACAAGAGCGTGCTCGACGTACCGGGTGATGTCGATGTCGCGGTCTTCGCCATTCCGGCCAAGTTCGTCGCGCAGGCATTGGAGGAAGTCGGCAAGAAGGGTATTCCGGGCGCCGTGCTGATTCCGTCCGGATTCGCCGAGACCGGCAATGTGGAGGGCCAGGACGAGATCGTCGCCATCGCCCGCAAACACAATATCCGACTGATGGGGCCGAACATCTACGGCTTCTACTACACACCGAAGAACCTGTGCGCGACGTTCTGCACGCCGTACGACGTCAAGGGCAAGGCCGCGCTGTCGTCGCAGTCGGGTGGTATTGGCATGGCGATCATTGGGTTCTCGCGCTCGGCCAAGATGGGGGTGTCCGCGATTGTCGGGCTCGGCAACAAGTCCGATATCGACGAGGACGATCTGCTCACGTTCTTCGAGCAGGACGACAACACCGAGATCATCGCCCAGCATTGCGAGGACCTGAAGGATGGCCGGTCGTTCGCCGAAGTGGCTCGTCGCGTCTCGAAGAAGAAGCCGGTGGTGGTGCTGAAGGCAGGCCGCACCAGCCTTGGCGCGCGTGCCGCAAGCTCGCATACGGGCGCGCTGGCAGGTAATGACAAGATCTACGAGGACGTCTTCAAGCAAGCAGGCGTGATCCGCGCCCGCTCGCTGCGCGACCTGCTCGAGTTCGCGCGCGGCATTCCGAAGCTGCCGACGCCGACGGGCGAGAACGTGGTCATCATTACCGGCGCGGGTGGCTCGGGCGTGCTGCTGTCCGATGCGTGCGTGGACAACGGACTGTCGTTGATGACGATGCCCGATGACCTCGACGCGGCGTTCCGCAAGTTCATCCCGCCGTTCGGCGCGGCCGGCAACCCGGTCGACATCACCGGCGGCGAGCCGCCCTCCACGTACAAGAACACGATCAAGCTCGGCCTGGAAGATCCGCGTATCCACGCGATCATCCTGGGCTACTGGCACACGATCATCACGCCGCCGATGGTCTTTGCCAAGCTCGTGGTCGAGGTGAAGGAAGAAATGCGCGCGAAGGGCATCGAGAAGCCGATCGTCGCGTCTCTGGCCGGTGACGTGCAGGTCGAGGAGGCTGCGGAATACCTGTACGAGCACGGCGTGCCGGCCTATGCGTACTCGACGGAGATTCCGGTGGCGGTGCTCGGCGCAAAGTACAAGTGGGCGCGAGGGGCGGGCAAGATCTGACGCGTTCGGTTGTTCGTACGGCTGCCTCTTTCCCTCTCGCGCCGGCGTGAGAGGGGAAGAGGGCCAGCGCTTCCATTGCCAAGGCCCTCGACATGACAGCCCACGTCGAGGGCTTCTTCTTTTTTCGTAAGGAGCCCCCATGCAGCAAACCTGGATTCGCTTCCGCAGCCCACGCGGAGACACTGGCTTCGGCCTCGTCGATGGCGATCGCGTCATCGTGTACGACGGCCCCGGCTACACCGGCTCGAAGCCCACCGGCGCCGTGCTGCCCGGCGACGAAGTGCAGCTGCTGGCGCCGTGCGAGCCGGGGAAGATCGTCGCGCTATGGAACAACTTCCACGCGCTGGCGCGCAAGCTCGAGAAGCCCGTGCCGCTGCATCCGTTGTTCCTGATGAAGCCGGCCAGTTCGCTGGCCGGGCCAGGCGACGCCATCGAGCGGCCCGCCAGCTATCGCGGCAAGATCGTCTATGAAGGCGAACTCGGGATCGTTATCGGACGCAAATGCCGCAATGTGGGCGTGTCGGAGGCGGGCTCGCACATCTTCGGCTACACGGTGGTCAACGATGTCACCGCGGCCGAATTGATCACCGAAGACCCGAACTTCCCGCAGTGGACACGGGCCAAGGGTTACGACACGTTCGGCTGCCTGGGGCCGGGCATCGTCACCGGCTTCGACTGGCGCGCAGCCAGCGTCGTAACGCGGCTCGATGGCGTGGAGCGGCAGAACTATCCGCTCGCCGACATGGTCTTCTCGCCCGAAGAACAGGTCAGCCGGATCTCACAGGATCTGACGCTGATGCCCGGCGACGTGATTGCCTGCGGTACGTCGCTCGGCGTCGGATCGATGAAGGACGGCGCCGTGGTCGAGGTGTCGATCGCCGGGATCGGCGCTCTGGTCAATCACGTGAAGGGATAGCCGAGGAACGACAAAAGGCCCCGCGCGGGGTAAGGCCGTTTCGCTGATGGTCTGTCTGAAGAATCGGACGTTGTAGCGCTTAGGCAGGGCTTTGACCACACGGGGGCATTTATGCCCCCGTCGCTTTTGGATGATCGCCAACTGAAGTTTGACGCGCATGCGCTGCAGATAGGCCGGCAGCTTGCCTGAGCCATGCTGGCTGTCCAGATCAGTTCGCTCTGTATCAGGCGCAAGGCCAGAACAAAGCTCGGGTCCGTGGGCTCGATGCGGTCCTCCAGCGCAGCCTTGGCCATTTTCAGATGCCCCCTTTTCTACGCAATCAGTGCCCCCCAGAGTTTTCCTGAAGCACGCACTTACGCAGTTGGATACGCAAAGCCAGTGCGGCCCCGAGCATGGCTTGCTTCAGTTCCCGATAGTTGGTTTCGAATTCCCAATGGCAGTAGTAACACGCGAACGAACCCGTCGGGCACGCGGCTCACGATTGCGATCCGGCGGGCAGGGTAGTGGAAACCAATTGGCGGCGATATCGCATTTCTCTGATTCTGCGCGAGACCTTGCTTTGCACTCAACTGACGCCGGAATCGCATTCCCGGCACCACAGTTTGCGGGTAGCGTTCGATGCTCGGGAGCGCATATCGTCGCTAGATGTTGGCTCCTCGCAGCCCCGGTTCGATCACGCTGGCATTCATTTTCACGAGGCAGCGCAAGGCAGCGATGCTGCTGCAGCCGACCGGGCAGCCCATCGGCGGGCTTACCACGCGACGTTCCATCCGGAATCGGAAGCATGACACAACCATTCATTACCGTACCTATTGCCTTGTCATGCACGCGCAGTGCAACGATCACCCTGCCGTGGTTCGTCCAGCGCACCGAATACAACCCAGCGCCCGCCACCTTCAAGCCGCTGGTGAACGGCGAGACGGCATTTCGCGACATCTACGACGCGATTTTCCGTGCCGAGAAAAGCGTGGACATCATCTGCTGGGGCTTCCAGCCGTCTATGTTCTTCAAGCGTGGCGCAGGCGGAGAGGGAACAAGGTGCATTGGCGAATTGCTGGAAGACGTAGGCAAGCGCGGCGTTAAGGTGCGCTTGCTGTGTTGGGGTGGGCAGGTGCTCGGCCTACCGGAAATCAACAACAGATTCGGCCCCGAGCCAAACATGCCACACCGGCCCGCCGCTCACATGAGGCCAAGACCGCACCCGAGCAGGCATGCCGAGGACTTCGATCGCTGGTGGTACTGGTCGGTCGCGCAGAAAGATCCGAGAAGGCTGACGTTTCGCAATGTGGTCATGGACCCATCGGTCATCGCCAGACACATCCCCTCGGTCTGGCAAGTGGCGGCGCTGAAGAATGTCGAGTTCATGACGCGGGACTTCGATTTGCCGAGCCGGCTGGAGATTGCCTTCAGGACCAGCCTGTTCGGTGCGGACAAGCAGCGCGGCGCGGGCAACAAGGTTGCCGGAGGGGCGGCCATGGGCCTTGCGGCGCCGACGCATCACCAGAAGATGGTGTTGGTCGATTACGAAGTCCCGAACAAGGCGGTTGGATACGTTATGGGACACAACATGCTGGACGCGTACTGGGACACCGACGACCACAGTGCGGCCAAGATGCCGTGGGGGTATCTTGGCCGCAATGGCGCGACACCGAGGCACGACATCTCAAGCCGGGTGACTGGGCCGATTCTCCAATACCTCAACGATAACTTCTGCGAGGCGTGGGATCGGGAAACCGGCACCGGTCTGGGTAAGGCGCGCAAGCCAGCCGCAGCCGGTCTCAGAATGCTTCCGTCGCTAGGCGACAAGGTGATGGCCCAGGTGCTGCGCACACACTCTCAGAACGGCAAGCAGGACATCGAAGAAATGTATCTCCAGGCGGTGAACAATGCGACGCAGTTCATCTATATCGAGAACCAGTACTTTCGGTTCAAGCCCCTGGCGGACAAGATCAATGAAGCGGTCAAGAAGCAAATCCAGTGGGGGCGCGACCACGGTCAACACGGGGCCATCCATCTCTTTGTGATCACGAACTCCAGCGACGAGGGTATGGGCGATGGTACGGTCAACACCTACCGCATGCTCAACGCGCTGGGACGGGCCGAAGTCATTCCGGGCGTGGCAAAGCTGGAGCAGGAGGATGCTCGTCAGGCCGATCTGCAGCGCCAGTATGACGCGGCCAGAACACAAGCGAGGGAAGCCCAGAGAGCGATTGCCGGGGTATATCAGTTCACCCATCTGGGCGATGCATATGTGCAGAAGTTGCTGGCTCGAGCCGAAGAGAAGCTCCAGCAGGCCCGCGCGAAACAAGCGGAGGCAAAAGCGCAGATGAAGGAGCCACCAAAGGCTGTCTTGCCCGCGCCGATTGACGGATTGAAGGTCCACATCTGCACCCTCGTAGCACCCGACTCACCGCCAGACAAGTGGCAGGACGTGTATATCCACGCCAAGCTAATGATCGTGGACGATGTCTTCATGACGCTGGGATCGGCCAATATCAACACGCGCAGCATGGAGGGCGACAGCGAGCTGAACATCTGCCACGAGAACGAGGCAGTGACACGGCCATTGCGCCGGAAGCTTTGGCACGACCATACGAGGGGGATGGGCGATCAGGATGATCCGGCGAAGGCATTTGAGCAGTGGACAGAAATCATAGAAGAAAACAAGAGTCGACAAGAAGACGGCGGAAAATCTCCCCATGCCTCTCTGATCGAATTCCGCCGCGATGACCCGAAGCGGACTTACAAGGACTGACCGATGCATATCGCACTGGCCGCGTTGCTAACAGCCGTTACCCTGACCGCCTGCTCCAAGGAAAACTCTATGCCGACCGTCCCCGATCTGGCCACCGTTCGCACCAATCTGGCCTTTACCTGTGTCTACGAGGCGAACCATCTGCCTCCGCTTGATCCGGAGGCCGATGTGTTGTTCAAGTACGCCCGCTATCTGCAGAAGCTTGAGGGACCCAAGGACTTCGATGACGTAGCGCGCTACTACCGGATCGCGGCGGCGCATGGGCATTACAAGGCCAACAGCAACCTGCAGAAGCTGGTCTCGGAGGGCCATGCGTCATCGCCGCTCCCGCAGCGGGAGAGCGTCGCGCTGGCCAGTCAGTTGATCGACGCGGGCGTGCCGTCGGGCTACTACGACATCGGCTATTACCTGAACCTCGGCTATGGTCTGAAGCAGGACAAGGAAATGGCACTGCGTTATTTCCGCAAGGCTGCCGATCTGGGCAACGCGGATGCGCAGTTTTATGTCGGGAAGCTGCTAGCTCCCCGGGATAAGGCGCCGGAAATCGCTAGGCAAATGCGACAGTGCGCCGCCGATCAAGGGCATGGGAAGGCCGCGAGTACATTGGGATTTGTTCTCAAGAATCGATCCAATTATGCGGAAGCGTTAGAGGCCTTTCAGAAGGGAGTGCAAGCTGGGAATAGCATGTCGGCCTTCTTTCTTGCCGATTCCTTTAAGGGGCCACCGCCAGCCGAGGAGCTGCATTACCTCTCCCTTTCCCAAGATTCCGAGCGTTCAAGGCGCTACGAACTGATCTGGCAGTTCATCAAACGTAACGACGGCCGCAACCCCAAGGTGCCGGACACTGACCAGATCGTGCCACTGCCTCCTGCGAAGCTGCCGCCCTGGGACGGCACCTTCCAGTGGCAGAAGGAACAGGATGCCGCGGTTCCGCCCGACAAGCCATCGGACGAACTCATCAACCGCCTGAGCCAGGCCAAAAATCTCGACCCGGCCACCGGCCTGCCGCTGACCACTTCAGTAAGGACCGCGCAGACGACCACCTCTGCGCCGGAGCAGAAGGCGCTGCCACTCGGTACTGAGGCGAGCACGGGCGAGCAGTGTCCGCAACGTGGACTGTGGTGCGTCAGAGGTGCCGCCAGCATCTCGGGCTCCAGGCGCGAGTTCGAGAAGGGGGACATTCTGCCTCCACTGACGGTCTACGATCCGCGCCCCTTTGCGTGGATGGATTCCCTGCTGGGAATGCGTGAGCAGTCCGCTGACGTGATCAGTTGACGCCGGCGCCTGCCATCGCCCGCATGTACTCGCTCTTCTTGTCGAAGATGAGTTCGCTCAGGAACGATGCTTCGTAGGCCTTCAGCAGGTGCGCGTGGAAGTCTTCGATATAGCGCGCGACGCGGGTCTTCTCGCATTCGATGCCGCAGAGCCAGTCGAACATCTGCATGTCCCAGCGGAAGCGCAGCCCGAGTTCGGCGAACGCGGCGTTGTACGCGGCGAGCTGCATTTCGCGATCAGGCTGGCTCGTCTCGCTGGCTGCCGGGGCGGTAATCGGTGCGGCGGGCTGGAGTTGGTTCATGATCGTCTCCTTGCATGGCTGGTGGGGCGGCTTGATGCCGGTTTGATGCCTGCAGCTTAGATGGGACGATCAATTTACGATAATTAAAGTTTCATCGCAAAATCATAAGCAATCATTTATGGATGGCACGCGGGCGAATCAGCCCCTCCACGCCAGTGATCTGCTGGATCAGCGTGGCGCCTTCTTCCATGAGGAAATGCTTGAATGCCAGGGCCACGGGTGGCAGGCGCTTGTTCTTGCGGTGCACCACGTACCAGTTGAGCATTACCGGGAAGCCCTGAATGTCGAGCACAGCCAGCTTGCCGGCCTGAAGTTCCAGCCCCACCGTGTGGGCTGACAGGAAGGCGATGCCCATGTTCGCGATCACCGCCTGCTTGATGGTCTCGGTGCTCTTGATCTCCATCGCGATGCGCAGGTTAGACAAGCGCCCCGCGAAGCCTTCCTGCATCGAGTTCCAGGTGTCCGAGCCTTTCTCGCGCGAGACGAATGCTTCCTCGGCCAGGTCAGACAGCGGAATATTGCGCTGGCCCACCAGCGGATGGT
This sequence comes from Cupriavidus sp. HMR-1, assembly GCF_000319775.1. Classification (NCBI taxonomy): domain Bacteria; kingdom Pseudomonadati; phylum Pseudomonadota; class Betaproteobacteria; order Burkholderiales; family Burkholderiaceae; genus Cupriavidus; species Cupriavidus sp. HMR-1. The sequence goes on along the minus strand of NZ_ANKP01000277.1, from coordinate 16,378 downwards.
TCGGCGCGGCGACGATCACGTAAGGGTGGGGGGCGAATGCTTCGGCGATGGTATCCATGCCTTCCGGCGGGCGAACCATTACCGCCAGATCGGTCAGGTTGCCGGCTAGCTGATGCAGCAGTTCTTCGCGATTGTGCACAGCAAGATTGAGCGTGACCGATTCATGCCGGTTCATGAACTCGGCCAGCAGGCGGGGAAAGAAGTAGTCACCGGCACTGATGACGGCGACGTTGAGGCGCCCCCCGGATATACCCTTAAGCTGCGCCATCGCGTCTTCGGCCTCGCGGAACTGCTGGATGATGCATCGGCTGTAATGCAGCATCTCGGTGCCGGCCGGCGTCAGGTAGATGCGTTTGCCAAGCTGCTCGAAGAGGGGCAGGCCGACATGGAGTTCGAGCTGTCGAACCTGTGTGGAAACAGCAGGTTGCGTGAGATGAAGCTCCTCCGCCGCACGTGAGAAGCTCAGATGGCGGGCCACCGTTTCGAACACTTTCAGCTGGCGAAGCGTCGCGTTCTTCATCGCACGATATCCTGCAATCTATAAATGATCGTCAATGATCATAATAAAAAACTTTATGCTGTGCTGATCTAAGTTTGAAGTAGCATCAATCCACAGATGCAACGTGCCGCAATGTCAGGCGCGCTCATTCAGTAGTGAAAAAGTCGGGCGTCCACAAGGCCAGCCCAGCAGTCGCGCCACCAGAGCGCGAAAGACACTAATGCAAGGAGACACGACATGGCGCACACCAACGCGGCAGGCTCCGCCGTGGGCAATTTCAATGGCGGGCTGCTTCGCAACCGCTGGTTCCAGCTCTTCATCGGCGTGATCTGCATGGGGCTGGTGGCCAACCTCCAGTATGGCTGGACATTGTTCGTCACCCCCATGAACGCCCGGCACCACTGGGGCGAATCGGCGATCCAGGTTGCGTTTTCCATTTTCATCGTCACCGAAACCTGGCTCGTGCCGCTGGAAGGCTGGCTCGTCGACAAGTTCGGGCCCCGCCCCGTGGTGGCCGGCGGCGCGATCTGTGCCGGACTGGCGTGGGTGATGAACTCTTACGCCACGACCCTGCCGATGCTGTACACGGCTGCCGTGATCGCGGGGATTGGCGCGGGCGGTGTCTATGGCACGTGCGTCGGCAATGCGCTGAAGTGGTTCCCGGACAAGCGCGGCCTGGCGGCAGGACTGACCGCTGCGGGCTTCGGCGCAGGCTCGGCGCTGACGGTGATTCCCATCGCCAACATGATCCAGAAGTCCGGCTATGAGCATGCCTTCTTCACGTTCGGCATCCTGCAGGGTGTGCTGATCTTCGCGATGGCGCTGCTGCTGGTAAAGCCGCAGCCGCCCAAGGGCGTGGTGGCGAACAAGGCCATCCTGACCAACCCGGTTGAGTTCACGCCGGGCCAGATGGTGCGCACGCCGGTTTTCTGGGTGATCTATGCCTCGTTCGTGGCGGTGGCCGCGGGCGGCATCATGGCTACCGCGCAGCTTGGGCCGATTGCAAAGGACTTCGGGTTTGCCTCGATGCCGGTCACGATGCTTGGCATGACACTGCCGCTGCTGACGATGACGCTGTCGATCGACAACCTTTGCAACGGGCTCACGCGTCCTCTGTGCGGCTTTATCTCCGACCGCATCGGCCGCGAGAACACGATGTTCGTGATCTTCATTGGTGAAGGGCTGTCGCTGATCGGGCTGCTCGAACTGGGCCATGACCCCTACTGGTTCATGCTCTTCGCCGCGCTGACCTTCCTGTTCTGGGGCGAGATCTTCTCGATCTTCCCCGCCCTCTGCGCCGATACGTTTGGCAGCAAGTTCGCCGCGGCCAACGCCGGCACGCTCTACACGGCGAAGGGTACCGCCGCGCTGCTGGTGCCGCTGGCGTCCGTGCTGTCCCACCACGGTGGCTGGAACCTGGTGTTCACAGTGGCGGCCGTGATGACCGTGGCAGCGGGGCTTTCTGCCAAGTTCGTGTTGCAGCCGATGCGTCGCCGCTTCATCACCGGCCACGCGATGGCGCAGCCCGTCAGCGATCACGCGACATACATGGCCGGGTTCTCGACCGGCAAGGGTGAATAACCGGTCCGGCGAATGCGGAAAGGAGCGGCAGCATGAATGTATCGCTTCCCCAGTTGAAGGCTTTCGCTGCGGTGGCTCGCCAAAAGAGCTTCACACGTGCTGCGGCCGAGCTTGGGCTGACACAGTCGGCCATCAGCCGAAGCGTGCGCGAACTGGAAGAGGAGATCGACCAGCGGCTGTTCGATCGCACCACGCGCCAGGTGGAGTTGACCGATGCGGGCGAGATGCTGTCGCAACGGATCTGCCATCTGGTCGAGGAAGTCGAACAGACACTGCGCGATAGCCACGGCACCGGCAAACCGTGTGAAGGCACGGTGCAGATCGCCACCGATCCGGTGTTGTCATCGATGACGTTGCCGATGTGGGTGGCTGGCTGCCGCAAGGCATGGCCCGGCATCGGCATCACGCTGCGCGACTGCTCGCATGAATGCGTGCTGCAGCGTGTGCGTAGCGGAGAGGTCGATTTCGGCATCGCCAGCAATCCAGCGCCTTGCGACGATCTTTACTGTGAACCCCTGTGCGTGGATCCTTTCCAGGCCGTGCTGCCGGCGGGGCACCCTCTGGCCGCGCGTGAATCACTGGGGTGGGGCGAACTGGGCGATGCGTCGGTGCTGACGCTCGATCAGAGTTCCGGCATCCAGCCCGCGGTGGAGCGCGCGCTGGCCGCCTATCGCGTACGACCGGGCTCATTGCAGGTACTGGGCCACTTTGCCGCGGTCTTCGGCATGGTGGCGATGGGGCTGGGGATCGGTGTGGTGCCATCGCGGGCGCAGGCCGCTGGCATTGCGCCCTCGGCAGTGCTGCGCCCGTTGCGTCCGCAGGTGACCTCGAACGTCATGCTCGTGCGCCGCAAGGCCCGGTCGCTCAAGCCAAATGCGGCGGCGGTGTGGGACAACCTGCGTGCCCAGGAATATGAGCGTGGCGATTACGCCAATCAGGGGCTGCTGAAGAAAGTGGGGTAGGGCATTGAATCGAATTCACGTGCGGCACTGCCGCAGGCGTATTGCGATCAACTTTTGATGCAACGGACGTTCAATTTGAGATGCGCAACGCACCCTACGGGGTGCGTTGTTGCTTTTAGAGCGACGCGTCTATTGATATATCACATACAAAATATTTACAGACGCCGCAGTGCAGCATATACTGAGGACTCCTTGATCTATCTCACTTAGGAGTTTTCATGAACGCCGTACTGCTTTCCGCCATCGCCCTCGGTTTGATCGCGACGGGTGTCGCCGTGACCTACCTGCTGGCAACGCGCCTGCCGATGCGCCTGCTGGCCACGGCGCAAGACCATGGTCGTTTCGCCGGACTCGGGTCCACGCAGGAAATTGACGGTGCGGGCCGCGCAACGCCGAGCACCTCCACATCGGTGCAGCCGCAATTCGCGCACGCCTGATACTCCCAGGCGAGTTTTACCAGCAGGAGCCTTGTGACGGCCGGCAACTCCTGATGTCCAGCAGTACCGAGCAGTTTCACCACGGCCGTTCCTTCCTTGTTTTTCCCTTCGTTTCGCGCAGACGGTTCCACGCAAGCCTGTCGAGGCGGTCTCCGATAGTCCCGATGCCCTTTCGGGTTCATGCGGTGGTGTTCTGAACCACCCGCCACTCATCCGTTGCCTGTCTGATTCGCCGCTTGGGACTTTCCCTAGGGCGGTCGATTCACGACGTGCGCCGCAACATTTCGCGCCGGCTTTTTCCGGTTGGGCATTGATGCCGGATCCGTACCTAAGTCCTTGATCCGGAATGAGGCTTGCCGGGGCAGGGCTGTGAGTTTGATGCACCTTGCGCACCATTGATCCAGCCCCTCGAAAACCGTCGTCAAGAATGTCTGCACGATAGGTCAGGCAGGCATCCAAATTGCCTTGACACTGTTGATATATCACATACCGTATAGCACTAGAACGGCTCAGCTGTTCGAGATCAGCAGGGTGAAGCGACGCGATAGACCAGAGGCATCTCCGCAGATGCCCATCCACAACGGCGACCACGGTTGCCAGAAGGAGACACCATGGAACCTCAGCAGAACGGAAGCGCGCCGACGTCATGGTTTGCATCGCCATGGACGCAGCTCGTATTCGGTGTGATCTGCATGGCGATGATCGCCAACATGCAGTACGGCTGGACGCTGTTCGTCAATCCGATTGACGAGAAGTACCACTGGGGTCGCACCGCGATCCAGGTGGCATTCACGATCTTCGTGGTCACGGAGACCTGGCTGGTACCCATCGAAGGGTATCTGGTCGACAAGTACGGGCCACGCCCGGTGGTCATTGGTGGTGGCCTGCTTTGCGCGGTGGCCTGGGCGTTGAACTCGGTGGCCTCATCGTTGCCGATGCTGTACTTCGCGGCAGCGGTGGGTGGCGTCGGGGCCGGGGCGGTCTACGGGACCTGCGTGGGCAATGCCCTCAAGTGGTTCCCGAATCGTCGAGGGCTGGCGGCGGGACTGACGGCCGCGGGTTTCGGTGCAGGTTCGGCCGCGACCGTGGTGCCAATTGCCAACATGATCAAGTCCAGCGGCTACGAGGCTACGTTCCTGTGGTTTGGGCTCGGGCAGGGGATCGTCGTGGTGTTGCTCGGCATGTTGCTCTATCCGCCGTCGGCCAAGATCCTCTCGGACGTGAAGAGCACGCTGAAGGCAGCGGCCACCTACAACGCCACGCCACGCCAGGTGCTGTCGTCGCCGATTTTCTGGGTCATGTACGCCATGTTCGTGATGATGGCGGCAGGCGGACTGATGGCAACGGCGCAGCTTGGGCCCATCGCCAAGGACTTCGGCCTGCACGACTCGCCAGTCTCCATCCTTGGCCTGACCCTGCCGGCGTTGACCTTCGCGCTGACCATCGACCGCGTGCTAAATGGTCTGACACGTCCGTTCTTCGGCTGGATTTCCGACAACATTGGTCGCGAGAACACCATGTTCCTGGCGTTCGCGGTCGAAGCCGTTGGCATCCTGCTGCTGGCCAAGTACGGGCAGAACCCAACGGCATTCGTAATCCTGACCGGCATCGTGTTCTTCGCCTGGGGCGAGATCTACAGCCTGTTCCCGGCGACATGCGGTGATACCTTCGGGCCGAAGTTCGCGGCGACCAATGCGGGGATGCTCTACACAGCGAAAGGCACCGCCGCACTGCTGGTGCCGTTCTCCAGCGTTATCACGGCGGCAACAGGCGACTGGTACGCGGTGTTTATGCTGGCGTCCGGTATGGCAGCGGTATCGGCCCTGATGGCGATCTTCGTGCTCAAGCCGATGCGCGAAGCCCATGCAAGGAGATTCGTCCAGGATAGTGCTGGCACGCCGATGGGATACCGTCCTGTTCCGGAGGACCTGACCTGAGTGAGTGCGCTGTAAAACCTTGGCCCGCCTCGCGCGGGCTTTTTTGTCGTTCTATTTTCCCGATATACGGGAAAGTGATTGCAGGATCTTCCGGCTAATCATCGGGATCGTTTGCGACTAGCATCCACTTATCTCTCCCTTCAAAGGATGCCGCCATGAAAGCCATTGGTCTGACCCGTTACCTGCCCATCAGCGATCCGCAGTCGCTCGTCGATGTCGAGATCGCCCGGCCCGAGGCCAGCGGCCATGACCTGCTGGTCAAGGTGGAGGCGATCGCGGTGAATCCCGTGGACACCAAGGTCCGGGCGCCGAAAGACAAGGTCGAGGATGCGCCGCGCGTGCTGGGCTGGGACGCCGCTGGCACCGTCGTGGCTGTCGGCGCGGATGTCACGCTGTTCAAGGTAGGCGATCCCGTGTTCTACGCCGGCAGCATTACGCGCCCCGGCGCGAATAGCGAGTACCACCTGGTAGACGAGCGGATCGTCGGCCACAAGCCGGCTTCGCTCGATTTCCCACAAGCGGCAGCGCTGCCGCTGACGGCCATCACGGCCTGGGAAGCGATGTTCGATCGCCTGCGTATCTCGCCGAAGGGCGAGGATGCCGGCAAGTCGGTGCTGATTATCGGTGGTGCGGGTGGGGTAGGGTCGATCGGCATTCAGCTTGCCAAGGTTCTGGCTGGCTTGACGGTGATTGCCACAGCGTCCAGGCCGGAATCCGAAGCCTGGTGCCGCGGCCTTGGGGCCGACCATACGATTGATCATCACGGCGACATCCCGGCCCAACTGCGCGCGCTGGGTTTTGCGCATGTGGACTTCGTCCTCTGCTTCAACGACACCGATCGCCATTTCAACGCCATGGCCGAGGCTATCGCCCCGCAGGGAACGATCTGCACGATCGTGGAGAATACCGGCCCCCTGGCCATTTCGGCGCTCAAGAACAAGAGCGCCGGCTTTGTCTGGGAATTAATGTTCACGCGGGCGATGTTCCAGACGCCGGACATGATCGCGCAGCATCGGCTGCTGAACGAGGTGGCGCGGTTGATCGATGCCGGCAAGCTGCGGACTACGGTGGGTGACAACCTCGGCACCATCAATGCAGCCAATCTGCGTCGCGCCCATGCGCTGCTGGAAGGCGGGCGAACGATCGGCAAGCTGGTGCTCTCCGGCTTCTGATAGCGGTATATGTGCAATTAACTGCCAAGCAGCGCGCGATACCAATATGAAGGGGCGGGCCTCTCGCGAGGCCCGCCCCTTTTACTTGGCTTGCAGTCGGGACGAGATTAGATGGTGGTGACCGGTGACGTCCGCGCGCTTGTCATCCGATGCACGGGCGGTATCGCCTGCAGATCGTTCACGAAGCCGGAAATATGGCCAATCACGGTAGCGTCACGCAGGATGCGGCGATGCCCGAGGCCCTGGGTTGTTACCAGCCGCGCGGCTGGCCACGCGCCGGCGATTGCCGCACCGTCTTCCCAGCGGACTTCCTTGTCCTCGCGATCATGAATCACCAGCGCGGGTGGTACCGGGCGCGTGCGTCCCACGTCGGGTACGTTGAACGTGGACCACTGCGTGCCCAGCCACTGTTCACTGCGACGCTCCATGCGGGTCTGCACGTGTGGCGCCACGCCAAGTTGCCACGCGAGGGTGGAGCAGGCGGTGTGCATGTCGGCGGGAGAACCGAGCATGACCACGCCGCGCACGGGCAAGCCTTCGCGGATTGCGTGGGCCGTGGCCGCGCCGCCCATCGAGTGGGCCACCACCGCATGGACCGGGCCGACGTGCCAGGCAACGGCCAGAAGCGATCGGGCCATCTCGATGATCGAGCTTTGATCCTGCCCGCGCGCGCCTGCGTCCGAGGCGCCATGCGATAGCGCATCGAATGCCACCACCCGCATGCCTGCCGCGAGCAAGCCGCTGACCACGGCGTGCCACTGGCCGGCTTCGCCGCCCCAGCCGTGCGCAAGCAGAATCACGGGTCCCTTGCTGCCCCAGCGATAGACGCGCACGCGCCGGCTGGCGCCCTGGCCGGTGACCAGTGCCCATTCTGTGCGGGCGGTGTCGAGCAAGCGCAGACCGTCGGGCGTGGATCGCGCACGCGGCGGGCTGAACCACAGGTGCTCCAGCGCCCGGGAAGTCGCCTCGGGGAAAAGCAGGCTGCCGGCCTGCCAGCTCAGACGTCGGCTGGCATGACTTATCGCACCGGCCAAACGGGAAAGTGTGGCGCCGGCGCGTCGGCGATTGGAGGCCGTCTCGCCGGGTGCGGATGCACGGGCGGGGCGGGTTTGGGTTGACGATGACAGCACTTGCGACACGACAAACTCCTCCTGCGGATGCTTCAACCGGTCAGGCCGGCAGTAAGACCCAGTGAATCCTGAAGTTTTTTGTACGTCACGACCGACCAGTCGTGCTATTTTTTGGGCAAGAAAAAGTGGCAAAAATGCCGTTGGATACACCGCGCTGCCGTCACCGATACTTATCGTGCGGATGCTCGAACGCTGCTATTTCCGTCTTAGCGTGCCGCAACGAGCGGTTCGGCGCGATTCTCTTTCAGGTCATTGACCAGTCTTGCAAAGGCGCGCCGTGCCATCGTTTCGGCACTGGCGCGGCCCATCAGCTTGAATGACGACTGGAAGGACATGCCGATGCCTTCCATTTCGAACGCAAACTGGTGCGCGTCGGTATCGGCGCGCAATACACCTTCATCCACTGCATCGCCAATCACGCGCACGATCGTGCTGTGCCAATCCTTGAATGCCTGCACAACCTTGTCGCGTATGACTCCGGGGCGATTTGCGTATTCCTGGGAGAGGGCCATGAAAATGCATCGACCCTCCACGACCGTGCCGCCCAGCCATGCCAGGTAGCCATCGAACAGCGCCAGCAATCGAGGCGCGCCACGGCGCTGCCGCATGGCAGGGTTGATCACGATCTCGCCAAATCGCTCCATCGCGTGTTCGAGCACGGCTTCCTGCAGCGCCTCCTTTGATTTGAAGTGCGCGTATAGCCCGCTCTTGGACATGTTCGTGTCCGCCGCCAGGGTCGCGAGCGACAACTGTTCGAACCCGACCTGCGTCGCGGATCGGAATGCCTGCTCGATGATGGCGGTGCGAGTGAGTTGGCCTTTTTGCATGGGTTTGAGAATAGCACGACCGGTCGGTTTGTCAACTTGCCTTGTGCCACACATTGACGATACTGATGTGACGTCAACGCAAAACAGGCGGTCCCGTTATGTGTGTGGCGGGAGGAGGAAGTTGTGCTCTATCCGTCTTTTGGATGAGAGTCTGGAAGAACGGAGCGAGCCATCATAGGAAATCTGCAAAAGTGTTCCAGAAGACCTTACGGAACGCTTTACGTGCTCTATACTCGAATGCACGTCCGCGCACTTTTTTTTCACTGGTGACTGGAGACCGACATGAACAGTACAGCCGTGCCAAGAGGCGCTAGCGAACCGTTCCGGCAACTGCGGGCGTTGCGTCGAGCGCGCAAGCTCAAGCAGGAGGACGTCGCCCGTAAGGCCGGGATATCCCGGGAAGCTTATCTACGGGCGGAATCGGGACAAGCCGATCCGCGTATGTCCACGTTCCTCGCGGCCTGCGAGGCACTGGGCCTCGAGGTGGTACTTGCTCCGCAGCATCTTGCGGCAGACGTGAACGCATTCATTGCCAGCCGCAATGGCGGCGTAACAGCCGCATCGATGGCGGGCCCGGCAACCGCCGCGCCTTCCGCGCCGGCCCCTGGCGGGTTCGGTTCGGGCTCGACGCCCGAAGGTCACAAGCCCGTCTGAGCCCGGTAGGGCTCCGGATTTCTCGGCACGGCGAATGTTCGTTCGCCGTGCCGAGGTCCAGTCGCCCCTGCATTCGGGCGCGATGACCCTTTCCTCCTGGCTGGCCTGGGCGCAGCCATCGCCGCTGTCGTCCATGCAGCCAGCATCCTGCCTCGCCGATTCTCCGGCGTGACTGGCAGCTCCTTTCCGAAAGACTTTCCTCCCTGTCCGTCCTGCTTTCGCAGCACATCCGTGCATCTGCGCGTTTGCTCGCGCGCTGTCGCCTATCGTAATTGTGGTTTGACATTGCGCAAGACGATGATTACGATTTGGTAAATCGATTTCACAATACGTAAATCGAAGAAAAAGCGGAGACATCGTCATAAGACGGGCCTGGCGGTCGCCAGCAGCCGGTCTCCTTGCCGCCCAGGATGCTCGCCGCGTCGCAGGTACGAGCAAAGTGAGAGGAAGACTTCATGACCCAGACCCAACTCAATGTGGCTGACACCGCCGTGGCGCAGTACATGTCCGGTTTTGCCAATGAGTTCGCCACGGAGGCGTTGCCCGGTGCGTTGCCGGTAGGACGCAACTCGCCGCAGCGGGCGCCGTATGGCCTGTATGCCGAACAGCTATCGGGCACCGCGTTCACCGCGCCGCGCGCCCACAATCGCCGTTCGTGGCTGTATCGCATTCGCCCGGCAGCCATGCACAAGCCGTTCACGCTGATCGAGCAAGATCGTTGGCTGAGCCGGTTCGACGAAGTGGCGCCATCGCCAAATCAGATGCGCTGGAGTGCGCCGGCCATGCCGACCGTTCCCACCGACTTCGTCGATGGCATCGTCACGATGGCTGGTAACGGCGGTCCGGAAGCGCTGTCCGGGTGCGGGATCCATCTGTATCTGGCCAACGCGTCGATGCGGGACCGCTTCTTCTACAACGCCGATGGCGAGATGCTGATCGTGCCGCAAGAGGGCCGTCTGCTGATCATCACCGAGATGGGGCGCTTGGCCGTGGAGCCGCAGGAGATCGTGGTGATCCCGCGCGGCGTGCGTTTCCGTGTGGAACTGCCCGACGGCGCCGCGCGTGGCTATATCTGCGAGAACTACGGCGCGATGTTCAAGCTGCCCGACCTCGGCGTGATCGGCTCCAACGGGCTGGCCAATCCGCGTGATTTCCTGACGCCGGTCGCCAGCTACGAGGATCGCGAAGGCGATTTCGAACTGGTCGCCCGTTTCCAGGGCAATCTGTGGCGTGCCGACATTGGCCACTCGCCGCTCGATGTGGTGGCGTGGCACGGCAACTATGTGCCGTACAAGTACGATCTGCGTCTCTTCAACACGATCGGCTCGATCAGCTACGACCATCCGGACCCGTCGATCTTCCTGGTGCTGCAATCGCCGTCGGATACACCAGGCGTGGACACGATCGACTTCGTGATCTTCGGCCCGCGCTGGCTGGCCGCGGAAGACACGTTCCGTCCGCCCTGGTTCCACCGCAATATCGCCAGCGAATTCATGGGGCTGATCGCGGGCGAGTATGACGCCAAGGCCGAAGGCTTCGTGCCGGGCGGGGCGAGCCTGCACAACTGCATGAGCGGTCACGGCCCTGATGCGGAGACCTTCGAGCGTGCCTCCGCCTCTGACACCAGCAAGCCGCACCACATCACGGACACGATGGCGTTCATGTTCGAAACCCCGGGCGTGATCCGTCCGACGCGGCACGCTGCCGAGTCGGCGCTGCTCCAGCACGATTACTACACCTGCTGGCAAGGCCTGAAGAAGCATTTCAACCCGAACGTGCGTTGATCTGACGCGACTCTCGCACCAATAGGAGTATCAAGATAATGACTGCCCCCAAGACTAGCTGGGTCGATTCCGCGAACGACGGCCAGACCCATTTCCCGCTGCAGAACCTGCCGTATGGCATCTTTTCGACCACGGGCGGCGCGGCGCGCGTGGGCGTGGCGATCGGCAACCAGATCGTCGATCTGGCTGCGCTGGACGATGCCGGCCTGATGCCGACGGCGGCCAAGGGCGCGTTTGCAGCGTCGAGCCTCAACCGCTTTATCGCGCTGGGCAAGCCGGTCTGGACCGACTTGCGCGCGCGCCTGACCGCGTTGCTGTCCGCCGATGACCAGCGGCTCTCTGGCAATGCAGCGCTGCGCGACAAGGCACTCGTGCCGATGTCGGCCGCCACGCTGCACTTGCCGGTAGATATTCCCGGCTATACGGACTTCTATTCGTCGCGCGAACACGCCACCAACGTTGGCCGCATGTTCCGCGATCCCGACAACGCGCTGCTGCCGAACTGGCTCGAAATCCCGATCGGCTATAACGGTCGTGCGAGTTCGGTGGTCGTCAGCGGCACCGCGCTGCATCGTCCCAATGGCCAGATCAAGCTGCCGAACGAGGCGCGCCCGATCTTCAGTCCCTGCCGCAAGCTCGATTACGAGCTCGAGATGGCCTTTATTGTCGGCAAGCCCTCGAACCTCGGCGAGCCGGTGAGCACGGGCGATGCCCCGGCCCATATGTTCGGTCTGGTGATTCTCAACGACTGGAGCGCCCGCGATATCCAGCAGTGGGAGTACGTGCCGCTCGGTCCGTTCAACAGCAAGTCCTTCGGCACCTCAATTTCGCCGTGGGTGGTGACGATGGACGCGCTGGAGCCGTTCCGCCGCGAAAACCCGGCGCAATCGCCGGAGCCGTTGCCGTATCTGCAGCAGCAAGGGCAGAACGCCTACGACATCGACCTGGAAGTGGCGCTGCAACCAGCCGGCGCCGCGGCGGCCAGCACGGTGTGCCGCACCAACTTCAAGGCGATGTACTGGACCATGGCGCAGCAACTGGCCCACCACACGGTATCGGGCTGCAATGTGCGCATTGGCGACCTGATGGGCTCTGGCACGATCAGCGGCACTACGTCGGATTCGTGCGGCAGCCTGCTGGAAACCACGCGCAATGGTGCGGAACCCGTCACCTTGGCCGATGGCGCGAAGCGCGGTTTCCTCGAGGATGGCGATACCGTGACCATGACGGGCTGGTGTCAGGGCGAGGGGTATCGCGTCGGCTTCGGCGAGGTAACAGGTAAAATCCTGCCGGCGCGCTAAGTACCGCGACGGCCGCTACGGCGGCCACGGCAAGTCAACAGGGCGGAGCGGCAAAAAAGTGCTGCATCCGCCCTGTTACATTTCCGAGATTCCGTTACTTTTCTGGCACAGCCAGTGCGCGCAGGAGCATGAGAGAATGCGCCGCCGACCAGATATCCAACCTATCAGAATCTGGTGGCGGACCGGGTCACAATCCTCCCACGCGCAAGGCATGACACTTGAATTCGAGATCCGCGCATGGGCGGCATGTGCGCCGGCGTTGCAGACACACGCCGACTGGCTGGCATGGAGCCGAGCCCCATGGCTGCCGGAAGGTGCTGATCTGCCCGCGCTTGCCGCGATGGCGCCGATGTTGCGTCGCCGTGTCAATGCCACAGGACGTGCCGCGCTACATCCCGCCTACGAGATCGCCGCCAATGACGCAGGCGTAATGCCGGCCGTCTTCGCCTCGCGTCACGGGGATTCGCGCCGCGCTTTTTCGATGCTGAGCGAGCTTGCCGCCGGCGAACCGCTGTCGCCCACGGCGTTCGGTCTGTCCGTACACAACGCGATTGGGGCGATGTTTTCCATTGACCGGAGCGCGGCATCCAATATCCAGGCGTTGTCCGGTGGGAAGGACACCGTAGAGGCCGCCATCGTCGAGGCCTGCAGCTTGCTGGCCGATGGTGCCGCCGAGGTCCTGCTGGTCTGCTACGACACGCCGCTTCCCGAGCCGTACCTGACGTATGCCGACGAACCGCAGTGCCTGTATGGATGGGCGTGGCGCGTGGGCTTGCCGCGTGCCGGCGCGCCAGTGTGGCGGCTCGAGTTGACCGATCCCGCGACCGAGGTGACCGACAAGTCGGGGAACGGCCCCGTGGACGGTCAGGGCCAGCCGCTGCTGCCACACGGCCTGGAGGTATTGCATTTCGTCCTGTCCAATGACGCAGGGGCCGGCAAGTCGCAATTGTTGCATCGCGCGGATCATGCGATCTGGAAGTGGGGTCGCCATGTTTGACCGCCTCGGCCGCGCGTGGCGCGTTGTCGCCACGGCATTCTGCTTCGCGATCTTCGGCATCGGGGGCCTGGTGCTGGGCGTTCTGGTATTCCCGCTGCTCTCGCTGATGCTCTGGGCGCGTGCCAGGGCGCAGCGGGCCTGTCGCCGCGTGATTCATTCCACGCTGTGGGGATTCCTGTGGCTGATGCGCACCCTGGGCGTGCTGGACTACGAAATCCGCAATGCGGATCGGCTGCGCCGGCCCGGCCTGCTGATCGTGGCCAATCATCCGTCGCTGATCGACGCGGTCTTCCTGCTGGCGCTGACACCCAACGCGAACTGCGTTGTGAAGGGGGCGCTGGCGCGGAATCCGTTCACGCGGGGGGCCGTGCAGGCCACCGGCTGGGTACGCAACGACAGCGGTGGCGTGGCGATGGTCGACGACTGCATCGCATCACTCCGCGCCGGCAGCAGCCTGATCATCTTTCCGGAAGGCACCCGCACGCGGCCCGGCGCGCCGCTGCAATTGCAGCGCGGCGCGGCCAACGTGGCCGTACGCGGTGATATTGCGCTGACACCGGTGGTGATCCGCTGCGTACCGCCTACGCTGACTAAAGGCGAGAAGTGGTACCACGTTCCACGGCGGCGGCCGCGCTTTGTCATCGACGTTCATGCCGATGTCAGCGTCGCCCAGTGGGTGCCGCAAGGCCTGGAGCCCGTAAAGGCCGTACGCCGGCTGAATCATTCACTATCTGACTATTTTTCTCGGGAGATCCGTCGTGAAGTCGCTTGAGCAGGAAATCAAGGAACTCATTATTACCTCGCTGTCTCTGGAAGATATCAAGGCGGAAGATATCGAGACCGACGCGCCGCTCTTCGTGGAAGGGCTGGGGCTCGATTCCATCGACGCGCTGGAGCTCGGCCTGGCGCTGCAGAAGCGCTATGGCGTCACCATGAAGGGCGAGAAGGAGGAAGTCCGCGCCCGGTTTGCCAGCGTCGCCACGCTGGCCGCCTATATTGCGTCGCAGCGCGGGCAGGCCACCGCCTGACGCGCGGATCATGGTCTGGATGGTTTGAATCGGGGAACACGGAGCCACAAGCATGACGCACGACGAAATCTTCACACGCGTGGCCGGGGTGCTCGAACAGATGTTCGAGATCGACCCCGCCCGCATCACGCTCGATGCGCGCCTGTATGACGATCTCGATATCGACAGCATCGACGCCGTGGACCTGCTGGTGAAAATGAAGCCGCTGATGAGCCGTCCGATCCGGGCGGAGCAGTTCAAATCGGTGAAGACGGTGGGCGACGTGGTGCGGACCCTGGCATCGCTGATCGACTCGCCGGCCACCGCCTGACAAGCACATGGCATGGCGCAAATGGGGGCTGGGGCTGCTGACGATGGCTTACCCGCTCGTGATCTACTTCGGCTTGCAGCACTACTCGCCGCGCGTGATGGCGCTGGCGCTGGTCGCGCTCGCGCTGCTGCGCGCCGCCACCAGCCGCCAGACCGGCTGGCGCGTCACGGCGCTGCTGGCGGCCGCGCTGGCAATTGCGGTGCTGGCCTCGGATCATGAACTGCCGCTGAAGCTCTACCCCGTCCTTGTCAACGCGGCCATGCTCGCCGTCTTTGGCTGGAGCCTGCGCCATCCTCCCACGCTGATCGAGCGCCTTGCGCGCCTGCGCGAGCCGGATTTGCCGCCGAGCGGCGTGGCCTATACGCGCCGGGTCACACAGGCATGGTGCGTGTTCTTTGTCGTCAACGGCACGATTGCCGCGATCACGGCCCTGGCCGGTAGCGACCGTGCCTGGGCGATCTACAACGGCGGCATTGCCTACGGATTGATCGGCGCGATGTTCGCGGTGGAGTGGCTGGTGCGCCAGCGCGTGAAGCGCCGTCATGCGGAGGGCCATCATGGATGACCGTCTGAACGGCGTCAGTGCAACGATGGCGGCGCTGGCTGCCCGAGACGATGCTCGCGCCTTGGTCGCACGGGCAACGGCATGGCGACACGCATTCCTGGCGGCGCCCGGTACGCGCTGGGCGTTGTTTGTCGACAGCCCGGCCGAGTTTGCCGCCGCGCTCTTCGGTGCCTGGCACGCGGGCAAGCATGTGTTGCTGCCCGGCGATGCGAGGCCCGATACGCTTGCCGCGCTGCGCGAGCATGTCGATGGCATGGCCGGCGATCTTCCGCAGGGCCTGCAACCGTCGGCCACGGAGTCTCCGCTGCAATGGCCCCGCCTGGACGCGCGCGAAACCTGGATCACGTTGTTCACGTCCGGCTCCACCGGTGCGCCGGAGGCAGCGCCCAAGCGGCTGGCGCAGCTAGAGGCCGAGGTCCATGCGCTCGAACAGGCGTTTGGACCGACGATGCCGCGAGAAAGCCGTCTGCTGACTACGGTTTCGCATCAACATATCTACGGCCTGCTGTTCACGGTCCTGTGGCCGCTGGCGGTGGGCCGGCCGATGCCGGCGGCACGCATGGCGTTCCACGAAGAGCTGGTCGCGGCCTGTGCCGAAGACCGGAGACCGGTGGTCCTGGTCAGCAGCCCGGCGCATCTGAAGCGGATGCCGGAAGCGCTGGACTGGGCCGCCACGCGCGGCGTGGTGCGGGCGGTGTTTTCGTCTGGTGGTCCGTTGCCACCCGAGGGTGCGTCGGATGTGCTGCGCCATATCGGTGTCTCGCCGATCGAAGTATTTGGAAGTTCCGAGACCGGTGGCATCGCGTGGCGTCAGCGCGCGGCAGGGGACGACCACTGGACGCCGTTGCCAGGTGTGGCGTGGCGGCTGCAGGAGGGGTTCCTCGCGGTGCGCTCGGCCCACCTCGCAGACGATGGCTGGCAGGTGTGCGCCGACCGGGTGCTGCCGACTGGAGATGGCGGATTCGCGCTGGCCGGTCGGGCGGACCGCATCGTCAAGATCGAGGAAAAACGGGTGTCGCTGAGCGCGATCGAGCAGCGGTTGCTGGCGTCGCCGCTGGTGCGCGAAGCCCGCGCGCTGCTGATCGAGACCGCCATCGGCACGCGCGTGGGCGCGGCCATCGTGCTGCAGGAGGCCGGCCAGTCGATGCTCGACGGCAAGGGCCGTCATGCGCTGATTGCCGCGCTGCGCCGTGC
>NZ_ANKP01000276.1:0-9344 GCF_000319775.1 Cupriavidus sp. HMR-1 | reverse complement strand
CCCCGCCAGTGCCGCCGGCGGCGCCAGGAACAGGATCGGCAGGATCAACAGCAACAGGCATACGGCGGTGATGACGCGGGTAAGGAGCATGTGCGCTGTGGGTTCCCGTGAGTTTGTTGGGGGTTCGATGCGTCAGGCTGTGCCGGACAGGCCTGGCGCCACCAGCTGCGCGCTGGTCCGTCCGAAGCGCCGCTCGCGCTGACGGTACGAGGCAAAGGCCTTGTCCAGCTCGGCGGCATCAAAATCCGGCCAGAACGTTTCGGTGAAATACAGCTCCGTGTAGGCAAGCTGCCAGAGCAGGAAGTTGCTGATGCGCTGCTCTCCGCCGGTGCGGATGAACAGGTCCGGCTCGGGCGCGTAGGCCATGGCCAGATGCGGTGCCAGAACAGACTCGTCAATCGCGTCCGAATCGAGCAGCGGCGAACGCGCCAGCATCTTGCGCATCGCCTGGAGCAGATCCCAGCGGCCGCCATAGTTGGCGGCGATCGTCACGGTCAGACCCGTATTGCCTGCCGTGCGCGCCTCGGCATCCTTGATCGCCTGCTGAATGCGCGGGCTGAACCGGCTGAGATCACCGACCACGCGCAGGCGAATATTGTTGGCGTGCATCCTGACCACTTCGCGACGCAAGGCGGTCATGAACAAACGCATCAGGAAGGACACCTCGTCGGCAGGCCTGCGCCAGTTTTCGGAACTGAATGCAAACAGCGTCAGGTACTGCACGCCACGCGCGGCGCACGCCTGCACGATCTCGCGCACCGCGTCCAGGCCACGGTTGTGGCCGGCCACGCGGGGCAGATGACGCTGCGTCGCCCAGCGACCGTTGCCATCCATGATGATGGCAACGTGCCGAGGCACATAAGTGGTATCGGGAACGCCTAGCGTCGAACTGATGTGCTGCATGGATTCGCGGACGATATCCGGCAACCCTGGCGGCTCGGCCGCCAGGACGGCCTTACACCGTCATGATCTCCTTCTCTTTCTCGGCAACGAGCTTGTCGATTTCGGCCACGAACTTGTCCGTGAGCTTCTGCACTTCGTCCTGACCGCGACGCTCGTCGTCCTCGGAAATAGCCTTGTCCTTGACCAGCTTCTTGAACTGCTCGTTGGCGTCGCGGCGCAGGTTGCGCACGGCCACCTTGGCGCCTTCGGCTTCGCCCTTGACCACCTTGGTCAGCTCCTTGCGGCGCTCTTCGGTCAGCGGGGGCATCGGCACGCGGATCACGTCGCCCATCGTGGCCGGGTTCAGGCCCAGATCGCCGTCGCGGATCGCCTTTTCCACAGCCTGGACCATCTTCTTTTCCCAAGGCTGCACGGAGATCGTGCGGGCGTCGGCAAGGCTGACTGCAGCCACTTGGCTGATCGGCACCATCGAGCCGTAGTAATCCACCTGAACATGGTCAAGCAGGCCGGTATGCGCGCGGCCGGTACGAACTTTCGCCAGATCGGCCCTGAAAGCTTCGATCGACTTCTGCATCTTCTGCTCGACGCTCTTCTTAGTGTCGGCGACGGTCATGATTACCTCCGAAAAACGGCCAGACATGATCCCGCCCAGCGGGATCGAAAATGAAACATTCTACTCTGAGGAAGGACCGAATCCGCATCCAGATGCGGTCCCCGCCTCTTAAACGTGCACCAGCGTGCCCTCGTCCTCGCCCAGGATCACGCGCTTCAGTGCGCCCGGCTTGACGATCGAAAACACCTTGATTGGCAGCTTCTGATCACGGCACAGCGCGAACGCGGTGGCGTCCATGACCTGCAGGTTGCGGGAAATGGCTTCGTCGAACGAGATGGTCGTATAGCGCGTGGCGCTTGGATCTTTCTTGGGATCGGCGGTATACACGCCGTCCACCTTGGTGGCCTTGAGCACGATTTCGGCACCGATTTCAGAGCCACGCAGCGCCGCGGCCGTATCGGTCGTGAAGAACGGGTTGCCGGTGCCGGCGGCGAAGATCACCACCTTGCCCTCTTCGAGCTGGCGAATCGCGCGCGGGCGGATATACGGCTCGACGACCTGGTCCATGCGCAGCGCGGACTGCACACGGCCTTCGATGCTGGCGTGGCGCATCGCGTCCTGCAAGGCCAGCGCATTCATCATCGTGGCCAGCATGCCCATGTAATCGGCCGTGGCGCGGTCCATGCCGGCAGCACCGCCAGCAACACCGCGGAAGATATTGCCGCCGCCGATGACCACCGCGACCTGGACACCCAGCTTCACGATTTCGGCAATGTCATTGACCATGCCCTCGATGGTGGCACGGTTGATACCGAAGGCATCGTCGCCCATCAGGGCTTCACCGGACAATTTCAGAAGGACGCGCTTATAGGCAGGCATGTTCACCTCGGGCTGGTTCTTGATCGCTCGTTTGAACGGAGGGTGGGCGCGGGCGGCACGAAGCATCTGCGCACCGGCCGCGCAAAAATACGGATCGCTTGACTGAGACAAGCCGGTTTTCGCTGTCATCTGCCTGCAACATCTGTCAAAAGACGCGCGAAATGCCGGTGACTGCGAAAACTGGCTGGTGCGGCGCCACTGAAGGCCGCACTTGTGCAGAGGGGCACCTTGCGGCGCCCCTCTGCATTATACGGTGGCCAGGTGGTCACCCCTCAAGGGGGAAACCCGCCCAGCCACCAGGACATCAGGCCTTCTGGGCGGCGGCCACCTGGGCAGCCACTTCAGCAGCAAAATCGTCCTGCTTCTTCTCGATGCCTTCGCCAACCACGTACAGCGTGAAACCCTTCACGGTCGTGTTGACGCCCTTCAGCATCTGTTCCACGGTCTGCTTGTCGTTCTTCACGAACGACTGGTTCAGCAGCGAAACTTCCTTCAGGTACTTCTGGACCGAACCTTCCACCATCTTGGCGACGATCTCGGCCGGCTTGCCCGATTCGGCAGCCTTTTGCTCGGCGATGCTGCGCTCCTTGGCGATCAGCTCGGCGGGCACCTGGTCAGCCGACAGCGACACCGGCTTCATGGCGGCCACGTGCATGGCGACGTCCTTGGCGGCGGTTTCGTCGCCATCGAACTCGACCATCACGCCAATACGGGTGCCGTGCAGGTACGAAACCAGCTTGCCACCGTTGGTGTAACGCTGGAAGCGGCGGATCGTCATGTTCTCGCCGATCTTGCCGATCAGCGCCGAGCGCACGGCGTCGACGGTCGAACCGTCCATTTCCAGCGCCGACAGAGCAGCCACATCGGCCGGGTTCTGCTTGGCGACCAGCTCGGCAACCTTGGCACCGAAGCCCAGGAAGTCGTCGTTCTTCGACACGAAGTCGGTTTCGCAGTTCAGTTCGACCAGCGCACCCGTGGTACCGTCGATGTACGAAACCACGATGCCTTCTGCGGTCACGCGCGAAGCAGCCTTGCTGGCCTTGTTGCCCAGCTTGACGCGCAGCAGTTCTTCAGCCTTGCCCAGATCGCCGTCGGCTTCCGTCAGGGCCTTCTTGCATTCCATCATCGGCGCGTCGGTCTTCGCGCGCAGTTCTGCAACCATGCTTGCGGTAATTGCCGCCATTTGTCACTCCTTGATTGGTTCGGGCCGACTGCCCAGCACGTCGCGCGTGGCAGCCGGCCGGGATCAGATCCACTTCAGTCCGGCTTCACCCGCGGCGAATGGTATCCGCGGCGGATGACAACAAATTCTGTTTGCAAAAAGGGGGCGCCAGCTGTGCCCCCTTTTTTAGTTGCCGCAAGGCAGGCGTCAGTGGCCGGTGTGCCCCGGCCTCAGACGCCAGCGGGCAATCAGCCTTCCTGGACTTCGACGAATTCGTCGTCGCCGCGTGCGGCTTCCACGACTTCCTGAACCGCGTTCGCGCGGCCTTCCAGGATCGCGTCGGCCACGCCGCGCACGTACAGGGCCACGGCCTTGCTCGAGTCGTCGTTACCCGGGATCACGTAGTCGATGCCTTCCGGCGAGTGGTTCGTGTCGACCACACCGATCACGGGGATGCCCAGCTTGTTGGCTTCGGTCACGGCGATCTTGTGGTAGCCGACGTCCACCACGAAAATGGCGTCAGGAATACCGCCCATGTCCTTGATGCCGCCGATGGACTTTTCCAGCTTTTCCATCTCGCGCTCGAACATCAGCGCTTCCTTCTTGCTCATGGTTTCCAGCGCGCCGGCTTCCTTGGCGGCTTCCATGTCCTTCAGGCGCTTGATCGAGATCTTGACGGTCTTGAAGTTCGTCAGCATGCCGCCGAGCCAGCGGGCGTCGACGTAGGGCATGCCAGCGCGACCAGCTTCTTCAGCCAGGATTTCGCGCGATTGACGCTTGGTACCCACGAAAAGCACGGTGCCGCGGTTTGCTGCCAGTTGGCGCACGTACTTCAGCGCGTCCTGGAACATCGGCAGGGTCTTTTCGAGGTTGATAATGTGGATCTTGTTGCGGTGACCGAAGATGAAGGGGGCCATCTTCGGGTTCCAGAAGCGGGTCTGGTGGCCAAAGTGGCAACCGGCTTCCAGCATTTCGCGCATAGTCACGGACATGAGAGGTGCTCCAATAGGGTTTGGTCTGAAGTCCGCCCCGACATTCCTGAAAAGGAACACCCCGGATGGGCGGACCAGCAATTTACAAAAAAGTGATTTCTGACCCGCCTGAGCCACCGCAACGCTTGTCGAGCAGCCCGGAGCAAGTCAGCCCGCGATTGTAGCAACAAAGTCGGGGTCGGCTCAACCCCCTTGGAAATCGACCAAGAGCAGGCCGCCCCGCCGCCGTCAATCGGACAATTCCCCGTGTTCCCCCTGCTTTCCCGTCACGATGGTGCGATAATCCCGTCTTGCGAATCGTTTCCGGCGCAGCCTGTGGCTGAGCCGTCACTTACAGGCAAAGCAGCATGAGCATCCATATCAACACCGCCGAAGACATCGCCCAAATGCGCGTGGCTTGCCGCCTTGCCTCCGAGGTCCTCGACTACATCACCCCGCACGTGAAGCCCGGCGTCAGCACCGGCGAACTCGACCGCCTCTGCCACGCGTATATGCGCGACGTGCAGGGCACCGTGCCGGCGCCGCTGAACTATGCGCCCCCCGGTTACCCGCCCTTCCCTGGCGCCATCTGCACGTCGGTCAACGACGTGATCTGCCACGGCATTCCGGGCGACCGCGTGCTGAAGACCGGCGACGTGGTGAATCTCGACATCACCGTGATCACCAAGGAAGGCTACTACGGCGACACGAGCCGCATGTTCGTGGTCGGCGAGGCGTCGATCCTGGCCAAGCGCCTGTCCCAGATCACTTACGAATGCATGTGGAAGGGCATCCAGCAGGTGCGTAACGGCGCGCGCCTCGGCGACATCGGCCATGCCATCCAGACCCATGCCGAGGCCGCCGGCTATAGCGTGGTACGCGAATATTGCGGCCACGGCATCGGCAAGGTCTTCCACTCGGACCCGCAGATCCTGCATTACGGCCGTCCAGCCACTGGGATGGAGATCAAGACCGGCATGATCTTCACGATCGAGCCGATGATCAACGCAGGCAAGCGCGATATCCGCACGATGCCTGACCAGTGGACCGTCAAGACGCGCGACCGCAGCCTGTCGGCCCAATGGGAGCACACCGTGCTCGTGACCGAAACCGGCTACGAAGTGCTGACGCTTTCCGAAGGCTCGCCGTTGCCGCCAGCATTCATCACGGAAACCGTGGCGGCCTGACGCCGCAACGTTCGCCAGGGCGCCAACCACGGCGCCCTTTCTTCTTGCAGCCGTGCCCACGACCTCCATCGACCCGCCCATGGACACCACGCCGGAACTGCTGCTCTGCCAGCGCATTCGCGACAAGCTCAAGGCCGACAAGCAGGCGCTGTTCGCCGAATTCGACGCGAACAACCAGGTCAACCCACTCGTCACCAAGCTGCGCCGCGCCGTCGACGTCGCGCTGACTGACGCCTGGACTGGCCTGGAACTGCCCGGCGACGCCGCCCTGGTGGCGGTCGGCGGCTATGGGCGCGGCGAGCTGTTCCCCTACTCCGACGTCGATGTGCTGCTACTTCTGCCCGGCGATCCCGACGCGGAAACGGCAGCGAAGCTCGAGCGCTTTATCGGCCTATGCTGGGACCTGGGCCTCGAGATCGGCTCGTCGGTGCGCACGGTCGACGACTGCATCCGCGAATCGGCGGCCGACATCACGATCCGCACATCGCTGCTTGAGGCACGTCTGCTGATCGGCAACAAGGCGCTGTTCAAGTCCTTGCAGACGCGCTATCAGGCCGATATGGATGCGGCCGACTTTTTCCAGGCCAAGCTGCTGGAAATGCGTCAGCGACATGCCAAGTACCAGGACACGCCGTACGCTCTGGAACCGAACTGCAAGGAAAGCCCGGGCGGCTTGCGCGACCTGCAAGTCATCCTGTGGATGACCGAGGCCGCCAGGCTCGGCGACAGCTGGAAGCAACTGTTCGAGCGCGGCCTGCTGACCGAGCGCGAAGCGCAGGAACTCACCCGCAACGAGCGCCTGCTGCGCACGATCCGCGCTCGCCTGCACCTGCTGGCCGGCCGCCGCCAGGACGTGCTCGTGTTCGACTTGCAGACGGCGCTGGCCGAGGCATTCGGCTATCGGCAGACCACGAACAAGCGCGCCAGCGAACAGCTAATGCGCCGCTACTACTGGGCAGCCAAAGCGGTCACGCAGCTCAACAGCGTGCTGCTGCTGAACATCGAGGCGATGTTGTTCCCGAGCGAGTCGATGGTCACGCGCGAGATCAACGATCGTTTCGTCGAACGCCAGGGAATGCTGGAGATCACGAGCGACGATCTCTACGAGCGCAATCCGCACGCGATCCTGGAGACGTTCCTGCTCTATGAGCGCACGCCCGGCGTGAAAGGCCTTTCGCCGCGCACGCTGCGCGGGCTCTACAACGCGCGCACGGTCATGGACGCCAGCTGGCGCAACGATCCGGTGAACCGTCGCCTGTTCCTGGCCATCGTCCAGGAACCGCAGGGGATCACCCATGCGCTGCGCCTGATGAACCAGACCAGCGTGCTGGGCCGCTACCTGATCAATTTCCGACGCATCGTCGGCCAGATGCAGCACGACCTGTTCCACGTCTATACCGTGGACCAGCACATCCTGATGGTCGTGCGTAATATGCGCCGCTTCGCGATCGTCGAGCATACGCACGAGTTTCCGTTCTGCAGCCAGTTGATGGCTGGCTTCGACCGCCCTTGGGTGCTGTGGGTGGCGGCACTGTTTCATGACATCGCCAAGGGCCGTGGCGGCGATCATTCGAAGCTCGGCACCGTCGATGCCCGCCGCTTCTGCAAGCAGCACGGCATCTCGCGTGAAGACACGGACCTGATCGCGTGGCTGGTCGAGCATCACCTGACGATGAGCCACGTCGCCCAGAAACAGGACCTGACCGACCCCGACGTGGTCAAGGCATTCGCCCAGGTAGTGGGCAACGGGCGCTATCTGACCGCGCTGTACCTGCTGACCGTGGCCGATATTCGTGGCACCAGCCCGAAGGTCTGGAATGCCTGGAAGGGCAAGCTGCTCGAGGACCTGTACCGCATCACGCTGCGCGTGCTCGGCGGCGCGCGGCTCGACACACATTCGCTCTGGGCACAGAAGCGCGACGACACGATCGCCCAACTGCGACTGAAAGCATTCGATCCCGAACTGGCCAAGCCACTGTGGGACAAGCTCGACATGTCGTTCTTCATGCGGCAGGACGCTCGCGACATCGCCTGGCTCACGCGCAGTCTGTTCAACAAGGTGAACAGCCCCAACCCCGTGGTCAAAGCGCGCATTTCGCCGGCGGGCGAAGGTCTCCAGGTAGCGGTCTACGTCAAGGATCAGCCCGATCTGTTCGCACGTATCTGCGGCTACTTCGAGCGCAAGGCCTTTTCGATTCAGGACGCCAAGATCGAGACCACGCGCGACGGTTACGCGCTGGATACGTTCCAGATCACGGACCCTGGTCTTGCCGGTGACTACCGCGACATCCTGACGCTCGTCGAGCACGAACTCGGTGAGCGCGTGCGGCTGGAGTGCCCGCTCCCCGACCCTGCACAAGGACGCCTGTCGCGCCAGTCGCGCAGTTTCCCCATCAAGCCGCGCGTGGACCTGCGTCCCGACGAGCGCGGCCAGTATTACCTGCTGTCGGTATCCGCCAACGACCGCACCGGCCTGCTGTACGCGATCGCGCGCGTGCTGGCCAAACATCGCGTGTCCGTGCATTCGGCACGCATCAATACGCTCGGTGAACGCGTGGAAGACGTGTTCCTGGTCGACGGCTCGCGACTGGCCGCCGACAACCGATTGCAGATTCAGCTTGAACAGGACCTGCTCGACGCGCTGGCCATCTGAGGCCGGCACGCCGGTAGTTGAAACGATATGACCGATAGCAATACGCCCGGCCGCAAGACGCTGGGCATCAAGACCACTTCCTCCGGCACAACGCGCAAGGCGAGCCGCCCCGTGCGCGTGTCTGACCTGAACCGCAAGCGTGTCCAGGAAGTGGTCACGGGGATCAAACAGGCCAAGAACCGCGCCTCCGACAAGGACAAGCGCAAGGCTGGGCCGGCCGATGGCGCGCCGCGCAATGAGCGTCAGGATCGACCGGCGCGACCGGCACGTCCGCGCCCCGCCGAAGGCGAGCGGGCACCTCGCCGTTTTGCCGAAGGAGAACGGGCACCACGCCGGTTCAGCGATGAGGAGCGCCCGCAGCGCGAGCGCCGGTACGGCGATGACAACCGCCCCGCGCAGCCGCGCCGCTATGGCGATGACAATCGCGCCGAGCGTCCGCGTCGGTTCAGCGATGAGAATCGCGCCGCGCCCCCCCGTCGCTTTGGCGACGAGGAACGCCCCCAGCGTGAACGCCGCTATGGGGATGACAACCGCCCCGCGCAGCCGCG
Organism: Cupriavidus sp. HMR-1; assembly: GCF_000319775.1. Taxonomy (NCBI): domain Bacteria; kingdom Pseudomonadati; phylum Pseudomonadota; class Betaproteobacteria; order Burkholderiales; family Burkholderiaceae; genus Cupriavidus; species Cupriavidus sp. HMR-1. Next base: position 488 of record NZ_ANKP01000276.1, on the reverse strand, counting down.
CCGCTATGGTGACGACAATCGCGCCGAGCGTCCGCGTCGGTTCAGCGATGAGAATCGCGCCGCGCCCCCCCGTCGCTTTGGCGATGAGGAACGCCCCCAGCGTGAACGCCGCTATGGGGACGACAACCGCCCCGCGCAACCGCGTCGCTATGGCGATGACAATCGCGCCGAGCGTCCGCGTCGGTTCAGCGATGAGAATCGCGCCGCCCCGCCCCGCCGCTTTGGCGACGAGGAACGCCCCCAGCGTGAACGCCGCGCTGGAGACGACAATCGCCCCGCGCAACCGCGCCGTTATGGCGACGACAATCGCGCCGAGCGTCCCCGTCGGTTCAGCGACGAGAATCGCGCCGCGCCGCCCCGTCGCTTCGGCGACGAGGAACGCCCCCAGCGTGAACGCCGCTATGGGGATGACAACCGCCCCGCGCAACCGCGCCGCTATGGCGACGACAATCGCGCCGAACGTCCCCGCCGCTACGGCGATGACGAAC
>NZ_ANKP01000275.1:0-3891 GCF_000319775.1 Cupriavidus sp. HMR-1 | reverse complement strand
GTGCCTGCGAGCACATGCGCGCCCTGCAAGGGCGCGGCCGCAGACAGTACAAGCGGTACGGCAAGGCCGCGCAACGACGCCAGAATCATTTTGATAGTGCCTCTAGGCGGTTCGCAGCACGCGCCGGTACTGGATCGCCTCGGCCACGTGGCCGGCTGTCAGAACCTCCGCGCCATCCAGGTCCGCGATCGTTCTGGCTACCTTGAGCACCCGGAAGTACGCGCGCGCCGACCATCCCAGCTTCTGCATCGCGTCGCGCAGCAGCGTTCGGGCCTCGTTGTCGAGTGGGCAGTGTGTCTCGATCGCGCGACCGGCTAGTTCGCTGTTCGGCGTGCCCTGTCGTGTCAATTGACGTTCGCGTGCGGCGACGGCGCGGGCGCGCACGGTCTGGCTCGGTTCGCCCGGTTGTCCATCGAACATTTCCTGCTGGTTCTGGGCGGGCACTTCGATCTGCAGGTCCACGCGATCGAGCAACGGGCCCGACAGGCGTGACTGGTAACGCTGCACCTGATCCGGCGTGCAACGGCACATGCGGGTGGGGTGTCCGAGGTAGCCGCAAGGGCAGGGATTCATCGCCGCCACGAACTGGAAGCGCGCCGGGAAATCGGCCTGCCCGGCGGCACGCGAGATCGTGATGCGGCCGGTTTCGAGCGGCTCGCGCAGGACTTCGAGCACGCGCCGTTCAAACTCGGGCAGTTCATCGAGAAAGAGCACGCCGTGATGCGCCAGCGATATTTCCCCAGGGCGTGGCGAAGCGCCCCCGCCGACCAGGGCAGGCGCGCTGGCCGTATGGTGCGGACTGCGGAACGGGCGATGGCCCCAGCGGGACGGGTGGAAGCCGCCCGAGGTCAGACTCTGCACGGCCGCTGCCTCGAGCGCTTCGGCCTCGGTCATCGGCGGCAGCAGGGCAGGGAAGCGCTGGGCCAGCATCGATTTGCCAGTGCCGGGCGGGCCGACCAGCAGTACGGAGTGCTGGCCCGCGGCGGCGATCTCCATGGCGCGTCGGGCTTGTGCCTGGCCGCGAACGTCGCGCATATCGGGGCCATCGGCGGATGCCTCAACCCGGGCTGGCGGCCGGGCGCGCGACAGCCGCCGCTCGGGAAGCAGGCCGATGTGATGGCAGACGTCGCGCAGTGTCGCGCCGGCATGGACGATCACGGCTTCGACCAGGGCCGCTTCTGCGCCATTCTCGCTGGCGACGACGAAGGCGCGCGGCGGGCGATCCTCCGCCACGCGTCGGGCGTTATCGCGGGCCAGTCCCATTGCCATCGCGAGCGCGCCGCGTACCGGGCGCAGGTCTCCTGCCAGCGAAAGCTCGCCGGCGAATTCGAAGGCGTCAAGCGTGTCGGCCTGCAACTGCCCGCTGGCCGCCAGGATGCCCAATGCGATCGCCAGGTCGAAACGGCCGGACTCCTTGGGCAGATCGGCGGGCGCCAGGTTGACCGTGATGCGCCGGTTGGGAAATTCGAACTCGCTGTTGAGCAGAGCCGCGCGCACGCGCTCGCGGCTCTCGCGGACTTCAGTATCGGCCAGCCCGACGATATTGAAGGCGGGCAACCCGTTGGCGAGGTGGATTTCGACGGAGACGGGCGGCGCCTCGATTCCAGTCAGTGCGCGGCTGCGCAGGACGGCCAGGCTCATATCTTTGCGGAAGTGTTAACGAAAAAGGCCACCGGGATCCGGTGGCCTTTCTGGCATTGAACGGGGTGCCGTGGGCGCGGCGTCATGCTCCGCCGGTTGGCGTGCCGCCAACGCGGCGCTCGAGTTCTGCTACGCGGGCCTCAAGTTCCTCCAGTCGGGCGCGGGTGCGGGCCAGCACCTGCGACTGGACGTCGAATTCCTCGCGCGTGACCAGGTCAAGGCGCGCGAAGCCCTGCGTCATCATGCTGCGCACGTTTTTTTCGATGTCCTTGGCCGGCGAGTTGCGCAGCGCTTCGCTGACCTTGCTTTGCAGGTCGTTGAAGAGATCGGTCGGTTTCATGGTGGAACTCCTGTGGTGACCAATTTCGAATGATTCGGGTCAGGCCAGCGTGCGCATGGCGGGCGGCTGCGCCCCATTCACCATGTCTGCACCGTGGTGGGGCGTCGCATCGCGGCGCTCGGCGGGCATCCCTGCCGCGCAGATGCACTGCTCTGGGGCGTGGCGCCTCGGCGGGTGTCTGACGCGCCGTGCCATGCCAGCCGTCGGGTGCTCGTACGCCAAGCACGCGGCACTTGACCTTGCATGACGCGGATTATGGCGCTTCGGCGGCCGCCATGAAAGCTCCGGCAACGCCAGCGCACATTTTTTGGCGGTTTTTCGATGCTTAGGGCGGCAGATACCTGTCGCCCGGCATTGTCGTCAAAGTGGTTCGGACACCGCTTGTCGACGATTTCTGACTGGGCGGCCAACGGTGTCGCAGGGCGATGGCCATGAGCTGGCACGGGTGTTGCAGTACAGCAACCGGGAGCGTCAACACCATAACGCTGTGCACAAACAGCAGCCTCTCACCCTCGAGCCAGCGAAGAACCTAAAGGAAAAGGAGAAAAACCGATGAAGAAGTCGAGCCTCGCAGTCAGCGCCGCTGCGGCCCTGTTCAGCCTTGCCACCTCCGTTGCGTTCGCACAGAGCGCGCCGGACGCGGCAGCGCCGGCAGCCGCACCCGCCGCCGAGCCGGCATCGCCCCATACGATCACGGCCAACGTGTCGCTGGTCTCTGACTACCGCTATCGCGGTCTCAGCCAGACCAACCGCCGTCCGGCCATCCAGGGCGGGTTCGACTATGCCCATGAGAGCGGCTTCTACATCGGCAACTGGAACTCCAGCATCAGCTGGATCTCGGACGCCGACAAGAGCGTGTCGGCGCCGGTCGAGATGGACTTCTATGGTGGTTTCAAGAACACGTTCAAGATGAGCGATCTGGAGTTCAACTATGACGTCGGCGTGCTGCAGTACTTCTACCCGGGCGGCTACTCCAACCCGCGCCCGTACACCACTGAGCTGTACGCGGGCATCGGCTATGGCCCGGTGTTCCTGAAGTACTCGCAGGCCGTGACAAACCTGTTCGGGATCGCCAACAGCCAGTACAGCAGCTACATCGACCTCGCCTTCAACTATCCGCTGAACGTGTGGGACCTGACGCTGAACGCGCACCTTGGCTACCAGAACGTCCAGCACAACAGCGCCGCTTCCTATCTGGACTGGAAGGTCGGCCTGACGAAGGACCTGGGCAAGGGCTTCGCGCTGGCGGTGGCCTACATCGGCACCAATGCGAAGGAGTCGTTCTACACGAACAGCTATAACCACAACGTGGGCAACAACACCGCGTGGGTCTCGCTTTCCAAGACTTTCTAATTGCGCGTCAGCCAGGGGGGGCCGAAGCTGGCCCGCCCAGAGGAGATAACCGATGAAACTCATCATTGCAGTCATCAAGCCGTTCAAGCTCGACGAGGTGCGCGAGGCGCTCTCCGATGTGGGCGTGTCCGGGATCACCGTGACCGAGGTCAAGGGCTTCGGCCGGCAGAAGGGCCACACGGAGCTGTATCGCGGCGCCGAGTACATCGTCGACTTCCTGCCCAAGGTGAAGATCGAGGTGGCGGTGCCCGACGAAGTGGTGGAGCGAGCCATCGAGGCCGTGGAGAAGTCGGCCCGCACCGGCAAGATCGGCGACGGCAAGATCTTCGTCGCACCCATAGAACAAGTCATTCGCATCCGCACCGGCGAGACCGGCGGCGATGCCCTGTGACACGAGACACCCCCGGAAAGAGGTTAAGCAAATGAAAACCTGGTTCAAGCGAATCCTGACGGCCGGCGCGATGACGCTGGCGCTCGGCACGGCCGGTCTCGGCCTCTCCACCCACGCCGTGGCGCAGGACAAGCCCGCCGCGGAAGCATCGGCCGCGACGGCGTCC
>NZ_ANKP01000274.1:0-2566 GCF_000319775.1 Cupriavidus sp. HMR-1 | reverse complement strand
GTAAGCGGTCTTTTAAGGGCGCCCCTTGCGGCCGCCGGCGGTATCCGCTAGACGGTTGAGGGCTTGAGCCTCCAGGGCAGCAGAGCCTCGTAGTCGTCGGCGGTCTGTGCGTGTGGCAACGCCTTGAACAAGGCAACGAGATACTGATACGGATCGACGTCGTTGGCCTTGCAGGTTTCCACCAGCGAGTAAAGACTTGCGCTAGCGTTGGCACCGGCCACGGTGTCGCAGAAGAGGAAGTTTCTCCGTCCGATCACGAATGGCCTAATCGCGTTCTCGCAGGGATTGTTCGAGATCGGCCAGGTTCCGTTCTCGATGTAGCGCACGAGCTTTGGCCACTGCCCATGCAGGTAGTGCAGCGCCTTGCCGAACAGGCTTTGCGGCAGCACGGTATGCAGATGTTGCAGCAGCATCGTTTCGATCTCGGCCAGCAGCGGCTGGCTTTGTTCGGCGCGAACCTGCTGCCGTTGTTCCGGCTTCATCTTGAGCGTGTGGCTTTCGATGGCAAACAGCTTGCCGATGCGCTGCAGGAATCCGGTGACCGGGTGGTCGGGGCGCTTGTCCTTGGGCAAGGCTTGCTCCGCCTCGACCAGGTAGCGGCGCGCGTGTGCCCAGCATCCGAGATGCACCAACTGATAGGTGTTTGCGACGTCGTCGTATGGTGCATAGCCGTCGGTCATCAACACCGCCCCAGGCTTGATGCCGGCATAGAGAGCCGTAGCCTGCTTTGTCTCGCGTGTCGGGCTATAGGCAAACAACCGTACCGGCGGCCCTGTGCCATTCATCTGCGCCCATAGGAAGCTCTTTCTCTGGGCAGGCCTGCCGGGCTCCTTGAGCACCTGTACCGTTGTCTCGTCACCGTACACGACGTCTGCTTCCAGCAGATGGTCACGCAGCAGGTTGATGATTGGCTGCACCGCCTGGCCTACTCGCACTATGCTTGCGGCCAGGGTGCCGCGAGAGAGGTCCCCGCCGAAGCGATGCAGCAGCGCTGCCTGGCGGTACAGCGGCAGGCCATCCTGATACTTCGAGGTGATGCACCAGGCCAGCGCCGATTCGGTAAGGAGTCCCTTGGGAATAATGCGCGCCGGTGCCGGCGTCGTCTTGATGCCGCCGTCGCAGCATGGGCAGGCGTACTTGACCCGCTGGTGCTGGATCACGCGGACCTGCTGCGGCACGATGTCGAGCTGTTCGCTGACCTCGACGCCAATCTCGACCAGAGCCTGGCCATCGAGGGGGCAGACGCGTTCCGATTCGGGTAGTTCGTGACGAACCTCGACACGGGGCAGCGCCGGGTCGAGCGGCTTGCGGCCGCGCTTCTTGCGTTTGTGTCCGGCCACTTCGGTCTCGGGCGTACCTTCTTCTTCCTGCGCCGGCTGCGCGGCCGCCGTCGCCAAGGCCTCGGCCTCATTGAGGAACAAGTCCTTCTGCTCCGAGCCTCGCGCCTCGCTCTTTGCGGCGAACAGCTTACGCTGAAACGCCTTGAGCTGTTCCAAGAGCAGGTCTCGCTGGACCGTCATCACACGCAGTTCGCCCTTGATTGCCTCGCGTTCCGCGAGTATTGCCTTGAGCTCGCGCTCGGCGTCTCGCAACAGTTGCAGCTCGGCGGCGGTAACGGTGACGGGCGTGGATGGCATGGCGGGTTAGACCGCTGCCGCCAAACAGCGTTCACGCAGCGCGATGGTATTCTCGGTGCGGGTGCCGGCGCATCGCCTCGATGTCGATTCCCTCGAGCAGCCAGTGCAACTGTTCGACCGTCAGCGTAGCCACAGCCGCCTCGCGTGGCCAGGCAAACCGGTCCGCCTCCAATCGCTTCAACAATAGCCAGAAGCCGTTGCGATCCCACCCGAGAATCTTGATGCGATCGGCCCGCTGGTTACGGAACACAAATACAGCCGATGCAAACGGATCCAGCCCGAGCGTCTGCTCGACCAGCAGTGCCAGGCCGTTGATGTTCTTACGGAAGTCCACTGCGTCGCGATGCAGATACACCCGCAGCTCAGCGTCGAGCCGAAACATCAACGGTCTCCACTCAGTGCTTCGATCATTGCCTTTACGAGCCCAACGTCTCGCTCGCTGCATTCGAGCTCAAGTGATACACCGTTGGGCAGCTTTGCGCTCAAGAGCGCCAGCGGTTGCGCTTGCCGCGGTGGCGGATCGCCAGTCGCTGATGCCGCTTCGTGACGCGGCACCGCAACCTTTGCAAGTGTCTCGATTGGCCGCGAATCCTGAACCTCCTGGACAACCGGCACGAATGCCGGCAACGCACCTCGCGCCTGCACTGAATCTCGGTAGTCCCGAATCCATTTGCGCAACTGGTTAGCGTTGATACCGGCCTTGAGCGCCGTGCCCGAGACCGATGCTCCCGATTGAAGACAGAACTCAATCAGACGCCGCTTGGCCGCTGGCTCGTAGTCGCGCTTCCCATTGGAGCGGACTCGCACCGCCTGCAGCGGAAATAGGTCAATCTCGTCTTGGATCATGTTTGCGTCCGCAAAGTCTTTGCGGACGCTAGCCTGCCAACGTTCAGCCTTCAATACCAGACGTCGTCAATTGAGCGCTTACG
>NZ_ANKP01000273.1:0-2934 GCF_000319775.1 Cupriavidus sp. HMR-1 | reverse complement strand
TCAGCGTTTCAGTACGCGAGGGCGGCAATTGGGCCCGCCATGCGCTCTCACCCGACCCCTCTCTCACTTGTGGGAGAGGGGAGACCCAGAAGGCAATCTAAGCCATGGATATTTTCGGAATACCGCTACCCGCCATGCTGTCCCAGCTGCTGCTGGGCCTGGTCAACGGCGCCTTCTACGCGATGCTGAGCCTTGGGCTGGCCGTGATCTTCGGCCTGCTTAACGTGATCAACTTCGCGCACGGCGCGCTCTTCATGCTCGGTGCCGTGCTGGCATGGGCGGGCATGGAGTACGTCGGACTCAATTACTGGGTGATGCTGATTCTCTCGCCGCTCGTGGTCGGCGTGCTGGGTGTCATCATCGAGAAGACGATGCTGCGCTGGATCTACAAGCTCGATCACATCTACGGCTTGCTGCTCACGCTGGGCATCACGCTGGTGATCGAAGGCGTGTTCCGCTCGATCTACGGGGTGTCGGGGCTGCCGTACTCGGCGCCCGATGCGCTGCAGGGCGCGACCGATCTCGGATTCATGATCCTGCCGAACTATCGCGCATGGGTGGTGGCCGCGTCGATCGTAGTGTGCCTGGCCACTTGGTTCGTGATCGAGAAGACCAAGCTCGGCGCGTACCTTCGCGCCGGCACCGAGAACCCCAAGATCGTCGAGGCATTCGGTATCAACGTGCCGCTGATGGTCACGCTGACCTACGGCTTCGGCGTGGCGCTGGCAGCGTTTGCCGGCGTGCTGGCGGCACCGGTCATCCAGGTGTCGCCGCTGATGGGCCAGAACCTGATCATCATCGTGTTCGCGGTGGTGGTGATCGGCGGCATGGGCTCGATCATGGGATCGATCATCACGGGCCTGGGGCTCGGTGTGATCGAAGGCCTGACCAAGGTGTTCTACCCTGAGGCATCGTCGACCGTGGTGTTCTTCATCATGGTGATCGTGCTGATGCTGCGCCCGGCAGGGCTGTTCGGGAGGGAAAAGTGATGAGTGGACCGACCGGACAAACGACTGCGGCCGTGGAGGCCAAGGGCTTCAAGGAAGGAACGGGCGTGCAGAAGAAAGTGTTGTATGGCCTGCTGTTGCTGGGCCTGATCGCGGCGCCGCTGGCCGGTGCCTACCCGGTGTTCGTGCTCAAGGTGCTGTGCTTCGCGCTGTTCGCGTGCGCCTTCAATCTGCTGATCGGCTTCACGGGCCTGCTGTCGTTCGGCCACGCGGCGTTCTTCGGCGGCGCGGGCTATGCGGCAGGGCACGCGATGAAGGTCTGGGGCGTGACACCCGAACTCGGCCTGATCTTCGGCACGCTGAGCGGCGCGGCGATCGGCTACGTGGTGGGTTCGCTGGCGATTCGCCGCCAGGGCATCTACTTCTCGATGATCACACTGGCGCTGGCGCAGATGCTGTTCTTCTTCTGCCTGCAGGTGCCGATGACGGGTGGTGAGGACGGGCTGCAGGGCATTCCGCGCGGCAAGCTGCTTGGCGTGCTGCCGCTCTCCGACGACCTGACCCTCTACTACGTGGCCCTGGTCATCATCGTGGCGGCGTTCGCGCTGATCGTGCGCACGGTGCACTCGCCGTTCGGCCAAATCTTGAAGGCCATCCGCGAGAACGAGCCGCGTGCCATTTCTCTGGGTTACGATGTCGACCGCTTCAAGCTGCTGGCCTTCGTGCTTTCGGCAGCGCTCTCCGGTCTGGCTGGCTCGATCAAGGCGCTGGTGCTCGGCTTCGAGACGCTGACGGACGTGCACTGGTCGATGTCGGGCTCGGTGATCCTGATGACGCTGGTGGGCGGCCTGGGCACACTGTCCGGCCCGATCGTCGGTGCGTTCGTGGTGGTGGCGCTCGAGAACAAGCTGGGCGATATCGGCACGTTCCTGGCCTCGGTGACCGGCCTCGACTGGTTCAATTCGCTGGGCGAATCGGTGACGATGGTGACGGGCGTGATCTTCGTGATCTGCGTGCTGACCTTCCGCCGCGGGATCATGGGCGAGCTGATCGCACTCACGAGCCGGAAGAAATAGCAAGGGTGTGAAGACGGGTCGACATGCCCGATTTTGGGGCTAGGGTTATTGCTGACTTGTTTCATACGCACCGCTTCGTTACATTCCATATACGGTTTTCGCAGGTTACTTGGAGGCGGAAGCGAGGAGACGACAGGCGCGCACCCGGTGTCGGGTAGCAGCAGCCAATACGATAAAAGGGCGTTGCCGGGTGATCCCCAGCAACGCCTTTTTCATTTCTGGCGCCTGAATATCAACTTTCAGTCACTTCTCCAGCGCCCATGTCGATGGGAAGTGCGGGTGATGCAACTTCGGCATGACCGCCCGCAAAGCCCCATGCGACAATGCCGGCCAGCTTCCAAGGCCCGGTCATGTCCGTCCATCCCGACTCCCCGATTCCCATTGAAACGCAGCGCTGGGTACGCCCAGGCGTGGCGGCCGACGCGCCCGTCCTGGATGCGTGGCTGATGGCACGTGCGCCACTGGCGGTGCCCGAGGCGCGTGGGCGGCGGCTGGCGCTGGATGCCTTGCTGGAGCAGGGCGGACACGGCATCTGCCTGATGGCAGGCACCGACGCGGTGCGCGCGCTATTGCCCATAGTGCTTGTCCACAGCTTGTCCACAGGTGGACGGGTGGCAATGGCGACCGAGTGGTGGCCGCCGGAATCCGGCGATGCCGACGACTGGCTGGCCGAATGCTGCATCGTGCTGGCCGAGTGGTGCCGGGCTCACGGCATCCGTCACGCCATGCTGGCACCTGGACTGATCGCCGATGCCGCGCGCGCGCCAGCCGGCTTCGTGCGAGGGGCTGAAGGCCTCTGGCGCGGCAACCTCGTACCGACAGCCAAGCATCTGGGCTGACAGGCGCTTCCGAACCCTTCCTGATTGTTCATCCATGGAGTTTGTCTTTCGTAAGCGCTCAATTGACGACGT
>NZ_ANKP01000272.1:0-2853 GCF_000319775.1 Cupriavidus sp. HMR-1 | reverse complement strand
CGTGGTGGCCGCTGGCGGCTGCCGGTGCGCTGGCCGTGGGCGCCGAGGTGGCCGAATGGTTCCAGATTGCCACGCCGTACCTGCCCGCCGCGCTGGCGCTGGCCACCGTGCTGTTCGCCGGTCTTGGCGTCTATCGCAAGGGCTGGATCGCCGTGCGCAACGGCAACCTGAACATCAACGCATTGATGAGCATCGCCGTCACGGGCGCGATGCTGATCGGCCAATGGCCTGAGGCGGCCATGGTGATGGTGCTGTTCGCGCTGGCCGAGCGGATCGAGGCAGCCTCGCTGGATCGCGCGCGCAATGCTGTGCGCGGGCTGATGGCGATGGCGCCGGAGCAGGCCACCGTGCGACAGGCCGATGGAAGCTGGCAGCCGGTGGACGCGCGTCAGGTGCCGCTTGGCGCCATGGTGCGGTTGCGCCCTGGTGAACGTGTGGCACTCGACGGCCGCGTCCTGAAGGGACAGTCGGCACTGGATCAGGCGCCGATCACGGGCGAGAGCGTTCCGGTCGACAAGTCCGTGGGCGACAGCCTCTTCGCCGGTTCGATCAACCAATCCGGCGAACTCGAGTACGAGGTGACCGCGCCCGCCGATGAGTCGACGCTGGCCCGCATCATCCACGCCGTGGAAGCCGCGCAGGGCAGCCGTGCGCCCACGCAGCGCTTTGTCGACCAGTTCGCGCGCATCTACACGCCGGTGGTCTTTGCGATTGCGCTCGCAGTCGCAGTGATCCCGCCGCTGTTCATGGGCGAGGCCTGGCTTGCATGGATCTACAAGGCGCTGGTGCTGCTGGTGATCGCCTGCCCCTGCGCGCTCGTGATCTCGACCCCGGTCACCATCGTCAGCGGACTGGCCGCTGCCGCGCGGCGCGGCATCCTGATCAAGGGCGGCGTCTACCTGGAGCAGGGGCGCCAACTGTCCTGGCTGGCGCTCGACAAGACGGGCACGCTGACGCACGGCAAGCCCGCGCAGACCGATATGGCGCTACTCGTCGACGACGCGCCGGAAGCTCGGGCGATTGCCGCAAGCATCGCGGCGCGTTCCGACCACCCCGTCTCGCTCGCGGTGGCCCGTGCGGCCGAAACCGATGGCGTGGCGCGTTTCGAGGTGCAGGATTTCGCGGCGCTGCCGGGGCAGGGCGTGCGTGGCACTGTCAACGGTGTGGCGTACTGCCTTGGCAACCATCGCCTGATTCATGATCTCGGCGCCTGCTCTCCTGCGCTCGAAGCCCGGCTCGAGGCCATCGAGCGGCAAGGCAAGACCATCGTTCTGCTGGCCGCGATGGATTCTGCAGTGCCGCGCGCGCTGATTCTGTTCGGTGTGGCCGACACGGTGCGCGAAACCAGCCGCCAGGCCATCGAGCAACTCCATGAACTCGGCGTGAAGACGTTGATGCTCTCCGGCGACAATCCGCATACGGCCCAGACCATCGGGGAGCTTGTCGGCATCGATGAAGTACGTGGCAATCAGTTGCCGCAGGACAAGGCCGATGCGATCGCCGCGCTGACCGATCAGGCGCACACCCACGCTGGCCGCGTCGGCATGGTCGGTGACGGTATCAACGATGCGCCGGCACTGGCACGGGCGGATATTGGTTTCGCGATGGGCGCGGCCGGTACGGATACGGCCATCGAGACTGCGGACGTGGCGCTGATGGATGACGACCTGCGCAAGATTCCGGCGTTCGTGCGGCTGTCGCGCCAGACTTCGACCATCCTCAAGCAGAACATCACGCTCGCGCTGGGGATCAAGGCCGTGTTCCTGGTCCTGACCGTGATGGGCATGGGCACGATGTGGATGGCCGTGTTTGCCGATATGGGTGCGAGCCTGCTGGTGGTGTTCAACGGGCTGAGGCTGACGCGCAAGGCCGTTTGACGGCCTGTGGCAGTGTTGAGGATCGCGCTCCCCGCCATGGGGAGCGCGAAAAATCAGGGCTGAATAATCAGTTCGCCGCTTCGGCCCGGGATTTCACCCCAGGTCACGGGCATCTGCGGCAGATCGCTGCGATCGATGTGCTGGTAATACGTTGCCATCGACACAAGCTGGTGACCTTGCGCGCGCCAGCCTGACAGCAGTCGCTTGAATACCGGCGCCAACTTGCCACCTTCCAGCTCCGTATGGAGCGTGAAAATGTGGTCGCCGTCGCCCTCGGTCAGCTTGAGCACGGCCTCGTGCACATTGTCTTCGGTCAGGTCGTCCACGCCGATCAGCTCGTCGAGCGTTGGCAGCGTGGTCGGCATCTGCACGTGGCGGCAGGCCTTGCCATCGACCGTCGGGATGTAGGGCGCCGTCCCGCGTCCATCGGACGCGTAGACCATGCCCCAGTCGTCGATCTGGCGAAACGCCTCATTGTTCATCTGCCAGCCGGCCGCACCATGCGTCGTCGGGGCGGCACCGAAGATATCGGTGAAGCGCTCGAACGATTGCTGCATTTGTTGGCGCGTCCAGGCCGCATCGCGCTGGCGCACGTTGTCCTGCCAGTAGACGTGGTCCCAGGTGTGGATGCCGCACTCGTGGCCCGCTGCGGCGGCCGCACGCATTTCGGCGGCGCCCTTGCGGCCGATGTCGGGCCCCGGCAGCAGCACGCCGTACATCAGCGTGCGCAGGCCGTAGTTCGACACCACGGAAGTCCGCGAGACCTTCTTCAGGAAACCGGGACGGAACACCCGGCGCAGCGCCCAGCCCGTGTGATCCGGGCCGAGGCTGAACAGGAACGTGGCTTCCGCCTCGACGGCGGACAGCATGGACAGCAGCGCGGGCACGCCTTCGCGCGTGCCGCGCAGCGTGTCCACGTCTACCTTGAGCGCAATGCGTGCCATGAAGCGATCAGTTGTCGGCGTCGACCAGCGTG
>NZ_ANKP01000271.1:0-8351 GCF_000319775.1 Cupriavidus sp. HMR-1 | reverse complement strand
AAAATGATTCTGGCGTCGTTGCGCGGCCTTGCCGTACCACTTGTACTGTCTGCGGCCGCGCGCCTAGCCAGAACCGCTTCGCTTCATTTTGATAGCGCCTCTAAGTGGCTTGTTAAGTGGCGGATGAGTGGCGGATGAGCGGCAGATGAGTGGCGTGCGGGTCGCTTTGCGCCCTGTCAGCTATTGCACTGCTGCAGCGCGTCGTTGGTGCGCGCAATCTCCGCGGCACGCTCGTCGTCGTTTAGACGCACCGGCACGCCATCGGGACCCGCCTTCGCGGCGCGCATCCCTTGATTCAGCCCCGCCGCGTAGTTGCGCAATTCCTGGCAATTCTGTTGCCTGGCCAGTTGCTCTCGCTCCTTGGTGGCGGCTTCGAGATCCGCCTTCAAGCGCGCGTCACGTCGCTCCTGGAACTCGGTGTCCGCGTCCTTCGGCTTGGCGCCGCCTGCCTTGACGCTGGTGGGTTGCATACGCGGAGCGTCGGCCTTTGCCGGTGCGTCGCCTTTGGGCGGGGCATCGGCTTCCACTGCGTGATACATGCCCGGCGCGCGGCCCGGCGCCATGATGATGGCGCGGTCCGGCACGGACGGCGGTGGCGGCGTGTCGCTGTAGACCGTGCGACCGTTGGTGTCCTTCCATTGCCATTGGGAGAATGCGGTGCCGGGGACGGCAAGGCTTGCAGCAATCAGCAGGTACAGCACGGACGATCGGTTCATGGCGAAGGCGTCAACAGGTCGAGCGGGTTGCAGATGGGCATCAGACGCCAGTAGGGTTGACAGTGATGTGACCCGTGCGTCATGGCTCGTTAGTCTACTGAGACTTGTCGGTCGCGTGCAAGCGCACGGACCACGCCACGCCTGCCATCAACAGCATGATCGCGGCCATCTCGAGGGGCCGCGGCCAGCGATGATCGAATACAAACCCGTATGCCAGCGCGAAGAGCGTCTCGAAAACGATCATCTGACCGGACAGCGTCAGTGGCAAACGACGGCTTGAAATGTTCCAGAGGTTGTTGCCAATTAGCGACGCTCCGAGCGCCACGGCCGCATTGACCATCCAGAACAACTGCCAGTCGCGGCCGCTGTCGGGGGCGGTCAGGGTGTCGCCAAACATCGCCCAGCCGATTGCGGCGAGAACCGCCGATACCAGCCCGGTCGACAAGCCGTAGAGCGCGGACCATTCGTTGCCGCTGTAGTGCGGGTTGCGCTGAAGGTAGCGAGCATTGTCGACGGCATAAAGCGTCCAGCAGACCAGAGCGCCGGCCGCGCAGATCACACCGGCGATTTTCTGCCAGACGGGGCGCGCCGCTGCGCCGATTGTGGCGCCGTGCGCGCTGCCGCCCCCGGCGAAAAGATCAATGTTGATGCAGGCGATCCCGGCTGCCACCACGAGCAGTGGCAGCACCAGCCGGCGCAGTTGCACGGCGCCATGGTCGCGCCGGCCCATCAGCGTGACCGAAATCGGCAGGATGCCGATGATCAGCGAGGTCGGTCCGACGCCCGCCAACTGCACGCCGAAGGCCAGCAGCACGTAATAGAGCAGGTTGCCGGTGAATGCCTGGCGCAGCAGGGCGACGCAGTCGGCGCGGGTCAGTTTGCGGGCGATGCGGCCCATCAGGGGCAGCGCCGCGACGCAGGCCACCAGACCGTAGGCGAGGTACCGGCCGATCGCGAGTTCCCAGGGGGAGAACACCGGCAGCAGCTTGGGCGCGATGAACACCATGCCCCAGAATGCTCCCGCCAACAGTCCGCACAACACCCCGATTCCCATGGTCTTCCCGCTTGGCCCCGAAGGGGCGTCTAAAAAGGAGGCCGAGATTAGCAAACGCCATGCGATAACGCATCAGCAAATCCTGCATTCCTGTATAATCTGCTTTTGCGCCTAGAGGATTCGCTATGCGTCTTGTCCAGAAAGCACTCACATTCGATGATGTGCTGCTCGTCCCGGCCTATTCGGCCGTCCTGCCCCGGGATGTTTCCCTCCGCACCCGCCTGACCCGTTCCATCGATTTGAACATTCCGCTGGTTTCCGCCGCCATGGATACCGTGACGGAAGCTCGCCTTGCCATTTCCATGGCACAGGCCGGTGGTATCGGCATCGTCCACAAGAACCTGAAGCCAGCCGACCAGGCGCGCGAAGTGCAGCGTGTGAAGCGCTACGAATCGGGCGTGCTGCGTGATCCGATCACCATTTCTCCGGAAATGAAGGTGCGCGATGTGATCGCCTTGTCGCAGCAGCATGGCATTTCGGGCTTCCCGGTGCTGGAAGGCAAGACCGTAGTCGGCATCATCACCAACCGCGACTTGCGCTTCGAGGAAGAACTCGACGCCCCGGTGCGCGCGAAGATGACGCCGCGAGAAAAGCTCGTAACCGTCGCCGAAGGCGCTCCGCTGGAAGAAGCCAAGCGCCTGATGAACCGCCATCGTCTGGAGCGTGTGCTCGTAATCAACGGCGCGTTCGAACTGCGCGGCCTGATTACCGTGAAGGATATCCAGAAGGCCGTGGAAAACCCGCTGGCCAATAAGGATGCACACGGCCAACTGCGCGTAGGCGCGGCAGTGGGCGTGGGTCCGGACAACGACGAGCGTGTGGAGTTGCTGGTCAAGGCCGGTGTGGACGTGATCGTGGTCGATACCGCGCACGGCCATAGCCAGGGCGTGCTGGACCGCGTGCGCTGGGTCAAGCAGAACTTCCCGCAAGTGCAGGTCGTGGGTGGCAACATCGCCACTGGCGCGGCAGCGCTGGCACTCGTCGAACATGGCGCAGATGGCGTCAAGGTCGGTATCGGCCCGGGCTCGATCTGCACGACGCGTATCGTTGCTGGCGTAGGCGTGCCGCAGATCACCGCCGTGTCGAACGTGGCCGAAGCGCTCAAGGGCACGGACGTGCCGCTGATCGCCGATGGCGGCGTGCGCTATTCGGGTGACGTTGCCAAGGCACTGGCCGCTGGCGCCCACACCGTGATGATGGGTGGCATGTTCTCGGGTACCGAGGAAGCGCCGGGTGAAGTGTTCCTGTATCAGGGTCGTTCGTTCAAGAGCTACCGTGGCATGGGTTCGGTCGGCGCGATGAAGGACGGTGCCGCTGACCGCTACTTCCAGGAAGACAACACGGCCAACGTCGACAAGCTCGTGCCTGAAGGCATCGAAGGCCGCGTACCTTACAAGGGCTCGGTGCAGGCGATCATCCACCAGTTGACCGGTGGCATTCGCGCGTCGATGGGCTACTGTGGCGCAAGCTCGATCGCCCAATGGCACGAAACCGCCGAGTTCGTGCAGATCACCGCCGCGGGGATGCGCGAGTCGCATGTCCACGATGTGCAGATCACCAAGGAAGCGCCGAACTACCATATCGATTGATTTCGATCTGGTGCCTCCCACCACGGCCGCGCTGGTTTCGTCGATGCTGACGGGGCCGCGCGGCCGCGCTGCAAAAAAGGAGCGCTCATGAAGGTATTGCTGCGAGCCGTGCTGTTCTTCGACGCCTTGCTGGACTTGCTGCTTGGCATCCTGCTGCTGGCGTCACCGTTCACCACGCTGTATGCCGCGCTGCAATTGCCGCAGCCCCAGCCGGCCCTCTTCGGGCAATTGCTTGGCGTGGCGACGATCGGACTGTCCTGGCTGCTGTTCCAGGCCACCATCAACGGCCAGTTGACCGTCGCCGTGGCGCGGACCACGGGCTATGTGAATCTGGTCAGCGCGCTGCTGGTGACCGTATGGACGCTGTTTCTCGACATTCCCGTACAAGGCGTGGGCAAGGTCTGGTTGCTAACGCTGGCAGCCGTACTGATCTTTTTTGCCATCGTGCAGATCCCCGCGGCCAAGAAGGTGCGGCTGCGTGAGCGGCAACAGGCCGAACTGGCTACGGCCGAGCGCGAACCTGGCGCGGCCAATGGCGACTCCCCGAACAACGAACCCGGCGTGCCCCGCACGGCGCGCCCGAATGGATCCCCTGCATCTCCCGAATACCGGCGCGAGCCGGGTATCACGCCACCGCCTGGCTATGGTCCGGGCACCGAGGTGATGCCCGAACCCGATCCGGAAGCACTGCCAACTGCCAATCATGCACGACAAAATCCTCATTCTTGACTTCGGCTCGCAAGTCACACAGCTCATTGCCCGCCGCGTTCGCGAAGCGCACGTCTACTGCGAAATCCATCCGAACGACGTCACCGACGAGTTTGTGCGCGAGTTCGCGCCGAAGGGCGTCATCCTGTCCGGCAGCCACGCCAGCACCTACGAGGACCACCAGCTGCGCGCGCCGCAGGCCGTGTGGGACCTGGGCGTGCCGGTGCTCGGCATCTGCTACGGCATGCAGACGATGGCCGTGCAACTGGGCGGCAAGGTGGAGTGGAGCGATTCGCGCGAGTTTGGTTACGCGGAAGTGCGCGCCCATGGTCACACGAACCTGCTCAAGGGCATCGAGGACTTCGTCACGGACGAAGGCCACGGCATGCTGAAGGTCTGGATGAGCCACGGCGACAAGGTCACGGCACTGCCGGCCGGCTTCAAGCTGATGGCCTCCACGCCGAGCTGCCCGATCGCCGGCATGGCCGACGAGGCGCGCGGTTACTACGGCGTGCAGTTCCACCCGGAAGTCACGCATACGTCGAAGGGCCGCGAGATGATCGAGCGCTTCGTGCTGGAGATCTGCGCCACGAAGGCCGACTGGGTCATGCGTGACCACATCGCCGAAGCCGTCGAGAAGATCCGCGAACAGGTGGGCGATGAAGAGGTGATCCTCGGCCTGTCCGGTGGCGTCGATTCGTCGGTGGCCGCCGCGCTGATCCATCGCGCCATTGGCGACCAGCTCACCTGCGTGTTCGTCGATCACGGCCTGCTGCGCCTGGACGAAGGCAAGATGGTGATGGACATGTTCGCCGGCCGCCTGCACGCGAAGGTTGTCCATATCGATGCCTCCGAGCAGTTCCTGGGCCATCTGACCGGCGTGACCGACCCCGAGCAGAAGCGCAAGATCATTGGCCGCGAGTTCGTGGAAGTCTTCCAGGCCGAAGCGAAGAAGCTGAGCAACGCCAAGTGGCTGGCGCAGGGCACGATCTACCCGGACGTGGTGGAGTCGGGCGGTACCAAGACCAAGAAGGCGACGACGATCAAGAGCCACCACAACGTGGGTGGCCTGCCGGAAACGCTGGGCCTGAAGCTGCTGGAGCCGCTGCGCGACCTGTTCAAGGACGAAGTGCGCGAACTGGGCGTGGCATTGGGCCTGCCGCCCGAGATGGTCTACCGTCACCCGTTCCCGGGTCCGGGTCTGGGTGTGCGGATTCTCGGCGAGGTCAAGCGCGACTATGCCGACCTGCTGCGTCGCGCTGATGCAATCTTCATCGAGGAACTCCGCAAGACGATCGCCACGGAGCAGGACGCCGCTGCCGGTCTGTGCGAAGCGAATCAGGTGGGCAAGAGCTGGTACGACCTGACCAGCCAGGCATTTGCCGTGTTCCTGCCGGTGAAGTCCGTGGGCGTGATGGGCGATGGCCGTACGTACGACTATGTCGTAGCGCTGCGCGCGGTGCAGACCACCGACTTCATGACCGCCCACTGGGCGCACCTGCCGTACTCGCTGCTGGGCCGCTGCTCGAACCGCATCATCAACGAGGTTCGCGGCCTGAACCGGGTGGTGTACGACGTCTCGGGCAAGCCGCCGGCGACAATCGAGTGGGAGTGATTCGGCCTCTGGCACTGGCCAGAGCCGAGTCGCACCAGAGAACAAAAAAGCCCGCGTAATTGCGGGCTTTTTTGTGCCATTCATCCGGCACGGTGCAGTCGACCACGGCCTGGCTCAGGCATTGCCTGATGGGCGATTCGCGTCGTAACGAAATGCCCCA
The DNA here is from genome assembly GCF_000319775.1 of Cupriavidus sp. HMR-1. Taxonomy (NCBI): domain Bacteria; kingdom Pseudomonadati; phylum Pseudomonadota; class Betaproteobacteria; order Burkholderiales; family Burkholderiaceae; genus Cupriavidus; species Cupriavidus sp. HMR-1. The sequence goes on along the minus strand of NZ_ANKP01000271.1, from coordinate 2,509 downwards.
TCCGTCAGATCAATCTCGGGGAACTCATCCTTTTCTCCCCAGTAGTCTTGCGTGTGTTGCCACTCGCGCGTGTTGCCGCTCCTGGGCATGAGATGAATGTCGCGCATGAGATAGCCGGGGTTGAAGTTGTCGGCGTCTATCCACTCGGATAGAGGCATGTCTTTCTCGTTTTCACGGAGTTGTGGGGTGACTTGCTTTGCTCCCGTGGCATCCATGTGCTTCAGCAGGCGGCAGACGAAGTCGGCGACCATGTCAACCCGTAGCGTCCAGCTGGCGCGGAAGTAGCCGAATACCCAGACCATGTTTGGCACGCCAGTGAACATCATGCCGCGATAGGTCACGGTTTTCGAGAAATCCAGCGGTTGGCCGTCGACGCTAAACGGAATGTCGCCCAGCACACTGAGCTGAAAGCCCGTAGCGGCCACAACGATGTCGGCGTCCAGCTTCTCGTTGGACTTGAGTACGACGCCGTCTTCGACGAACCGGTCGATCTCGTCAGTGACCACGCTGGCGTTGCCCTCGCGAATCTCCGCGAACATGTCGCCATCCGGAATGAACGCCACCCGCTGCTGCCAAGGCCGGTAGCGTGGCGAAAAATGCGGTTCGAGTTCGAAGTCCTCGCCAAGCTGCGCGCGAACCCCCGCAAGCAGTTCCTTGCGCACCTCCTCTGGTTCTTCACGTGAGCGGCGGGCGAAGATGGCGCCATCCATCAGGACTTTCTTCCGGATGATGGCGTGGATCCACATCGGGTCGATCTCGAGCCGGCGTAGCTCGTTTGCGAGATCGTTGGCGTTGCGGCCCGAGATGAAGTATGTGGGCGAGCGTTGCAGCATGGTGACCTTGGCACCCAGCCGGGCCAGTCCCGGCACAACGGTGGCAGCGGTAGCGCCCGAGCCGACGACAACCACACGCTTGCCCTGGACGTCCAGTTCCTCGGGCCAGGTCTGCGCGTGAATCAACGGGCCTTTGAAATTGTCCATGCCCGTCCACTCGGGCAGGTAGCCCTGATCGTGGCGATAGTATCCCTGGCACATCCACAGGAAATTGGTGGTGAATCGTACGTGCTCTCCCGATTCCAGCCGTGTGGCATCAAGGGTCCAAAGTCCTTCGGCGGAAGACCAGGAGGCCGCGTCGATGCGATGGCGATAGCGGATGTGCCGAGCGAGGTCGTTTTCTTCGATCACTTCGCCCATGTAGCTGAGGATCTCTTCCGCAGTCGCAATGGGTTTCCCCATCCATGGCTTGAAGCGGTAGCCGAAGGTGTAGAGGTCACTATCCGAACGCACGCCGGGATAGCGGTGGGTCTGCCAGGTGCCCCCGAAGCTGTCCTTGCTTTCGAGCACGACGAAACGCTTGCCGGGGCATTGTGTCCGCATGTGATAGGCCGAGCCCACACCCGAGATGCCCGCACCGACGATGATCACGTCGAAATGCTCTGTGTGCTCCGTGGCTGCGGGTCGGGCAGGCTGGCGCCCGGACAAGATGTTGGCATTCATGGGGTTGTCTCCTGAGATATCGTATGTGGCCCTGGCCACTCACGTGAAGAACGCCGATGACGTCATGCGGCACCGTGTCGTTCTTCGTGGCAATGTCCTGTCGGACTATCAAGATGACTTTCAACCAGATCGAGCAGGGCACCGGGCTGTTCCAGCGTGACGAGGTGGCCGCAGTCGATCTGCTCGTAACGCGCGCCTGCAATGCCTGCAGCCAGATCGCGGCAATGCGCGGGCGGCACCAGACGATCTTGCTGCATGCCGATCACCAGGGTCTGGGCTCTGATTTTGGGTAGCTCGGCGCGAATATCGATCGTGGCATCGAGCTCCGCCTGGCGATCGCCTCCGGCAGAAAGCAGGTTGGCGATGCGGTCCAGTGCGGTCTGGATTGCTTCAGTGGAGTTGGCTTGAAAGAAGGCATCCGATACGCCGTTGACCAGCAGCAGTCTCGCGAGCTGGTGCTTGTCGGTTCGTGACAACTCCGCCCAGAGGTCAAAAAGCACGCACATGCTTCTGCTGCTTTGCACCCAGCCACCTAGCAAGACCAGTCGGCGCACACGGTCGGGCATTGCAGCGGCCGCGACCGCGGCGACCACGGCACCCAGCGAATAGCCGACAAGATCCAGTGGCTTGCCGTCTCCAGCTAGGTCGGCGACGGCGCGGACTTGCTGGACCAGCGTGGTCAGGGCGATGGGGCCGCCCGGGTCTTCGGTCTGGCCTGCGCCGACCATGTCGAACGCAAGGCAGCGCCGTTTGGCTGCCAGCCTGGGCAGCAACTGCGCCCAACCCATTTCGGCGCTTGAGGACGTGCCGTGAATCAGAATTGTGGGTCTGCCCTGGCCCGCGTCCAGCACACTGGTTCTGGGAATGCCGGGCGCGTCCACATTCAGACGTTGCATAGGAGTCCTTGAGTGAGGTAGAGAAAGGGATAGACCAGACTGCGTCAGGTAGCTGGCAGCCAACGCTCGATCTGCTGGCCGTTAACGCCTACGCGGATGTCTACGGCGTATGGCGGG
>NZ_ANKP01000270.1:0-7313 GCF_000319775.1 Cupriavidus sp. HMR-1 | reverse complement strand
GGGTGAAGCAGGGGTTTCGGCTCGTATGCGAGCCGCCTGCGGAACGGCATGTGCCTGCGAGCACATGCGCGCCCTGCAAGGGCGCGGCCGCAGACAGTACACCAGGTACGGCAAGGCCGCGCAACGACGCCAGAATCATTTTGATAGCGTCTCTTAGAGGAAGCGCTCCGCTTCGTCCAGCATATTGCGCACCGGGACTATCGCACTGCGCTTCACCCGCACCAGCATGAACGCCCGGACCAGCGGCGGGTCACCGGGGATGGTCGCCGATCCTAGCTCGACGTCATCGCCACCCACATCATCATTCGTCAGCAGGACATTCATGCGGCTCAGCCGCACGTGCCGGTAATCCACCCGCAGCAATTGCCTGACATCTCCGATCACCTTGATCAGGATGTCCAGTTGGCGATCGAGCGTGCCGGTGGCCTCGGACAGCTTAGCCAGTTCGGCATCGTTGCGCGCGATTTCGGCGTCCAGTTTCGCCACCTCACCGATTGCCGGTTCCACCGCGCCGCCCACTACCGCGCCCATCCCCTTGCCTTGCGACTCGAGCAGGCGCTGCCGCGTCTTGAGCAGTGCGATCTCTTGCTTGAGCGCATCGCGCTTCGTCAGCCGGCTGGCAATGCGCGCCATCCCCTGGATCGCCAGTTGGTCGAGCATCCGGCGCACGATCTCCTCGCGCAGCGCGGCTTCGGTCGGCTCGCACATCGTGAGTTGATGATCGCTGAAGCTGAATGTCGTCTGCGGCACATCGGAGCGCACGGTATCGCCTTCCGTGGCTACGCCGAGCGTGTGGCGCTCCACTATGGTCATGCCGAGCACCGCGTACGCCTCATCGGCCGCCAGGTTGTTGTCGAAGAACTTGCGCAGCGTCGTGGCCCCGTTCAGCGCGCGGGACACGTCGTCCGCCGTCGCAAAGCAGGCATGGATGCAGGCATCCGTCGACCAGTCGGCCGCGCATGCCTCATGAACGGCGGGCAGTTGGGCCACCAGCCCCCTGACGTATTCGAGTGCGGCGGCGGTCTCGGGCGCCAGCCTCTGCTGGTAGCGCGTGGCCAGCCGCAGGCGCGGATTCAACGCCGTCATGCGCTCGATCGTGTCGTCTACGTCACGTCCGCCTCTGGCGCCACCACCGGATGCCTCGGTCCCGCGCCGCCTGAACCATCTGCTGATACCCATCGGATCCTCTTGTCAGTCGTGTGTCAGTCGTGATTCAGCAGCACGATCGTCAACAGCAGCGAGGCATCGCTGAGCGCCGCCACGTCGTGCGGCTCCCCGCCGGCGAGGTAGAGCAGATCGCCGTGTCGAAGCCGTTGGGCAACGCTACCGAGCGTTACCTCGATTTCGCCTTCGAGACATTGAATCGTGACCGGGCCGGGTACCGCGTGCTGTGGCAGCCGCTTGCCGGCCAGCATGACGAGCCGGGCAACTTCGAGGTGGGGGGCCTTGAACAGCGCGCTACTCGGCGTTTGCGCCAGGTCCGTGCCGAGCGGCAGGACGCTCGCGGTCTGGCCAGACGAAAGATGGGGCAGTGACATGGATAGGGGCTCGCTGATTGGATGAACGCCGGGCGGCGCGACGCACGCCGCATGTGGCCGCTTTCAGTCTATTGCGAGAACCGGCCGGTCAGAAAGGGACGTGCGTCAAAAGACGCGCATTTCGGGGCGTCGGAGCGAATGCAGTAAACTACGCATCGTTCGCCACGCCGGACGCGGCCCATCGTGCATGTCTTTATCCGCACACGAGCCGCCGTCACGAACGTCGAAGTGGGTATCCGGCGAACACATCCCTGGGCCCTCGCGCCCGCCCCACCAGCCTGCCCGAACCTGCCAACGAGCGGTCCGGCTTGCGCCCCCTCCAGGCTTTGCCTGCCGCTTCGACCCTCGATCCGGGCCTACGCGCCTTTTGCCGCGCACGGTCTGGATAACGCCCCGCGCGCCCTGACGGGACCGCCGCGCGGGACTGGAACCCCCCAGGCAACTGCCTGACCGGTCTGCCCCTGGACGCGCTCATGCGCCGGGCGGGACCGAATTCCGGAGGACAATCCATGAAGAAGTCAGCCAGCCTCTGGCTGCTTGCCGCCACCGTCGTGCCCGGCACCACCTACGCCGAATCCGGTGTGAACCTGTATGGCATCGTCAGTTCGGCGGTGCGCTATACCTCGAACCTCGACGGTCGGCATCATGACCAGGTCGCGCTCGTATCGGGCGGCATGGTAGGCAGCCGCTTCGGCCTGCGGGGCTCCGAGGACCTTGGGGGCGGCAACAGGGCCATCTTCCAGCTCGAGGCCGGCATCGGCAGCGACGATGGCCGCGCGGCCTACAACGCATTTTTCGGGCGCCAGGCCTGGGCCGGTCTCTCCGGCAACTGGGGCAGTCTGACCTTCGGGCGCCAGTACAACGCGCTCAACAACATCGGCTGGGCGTTCAATCCGCTCGATCAGGGCTGGGGCAACTTTTGGTCCGACCCGCTGTACGTCGGCGGCGACATCTTCTTCCAGGACTACCGCATCAACAACAGCGTGGTCTATCAAAACACGATCGGCCCGTTCTCCGTCCAGCTCGACTACGGCGCGGGCGAGCAACCCGGCAACCAGAGCCGTGGCACCACGCTCGGCGGCGGCGTGAAATACCAGCAGGGACCGCTGGCGCTGGGCGTGGCCTACGACCAGCGCAGCAGCACCGATGGCGCGAACACGATCCGCAATTACTCGGTGGGCGGGTCCTACGCGTTTGGCAAGGCCACGGCCTACCTGGGCCACATGGGACGTCGTGAAACAGCCAGCGATGCCTCATTCGCCACCTCGTTCATCGGCCTCGGCTATCAGCTCACCCCTGCGCTGCATCTGTCTGGCGCCTATTACCGCTACCAGCAACGCGGGGCCGTGACCACGCAGTTCCAGGAGACGCCCATCCTGCTGGGCAGCGGCAACGCCGACAGCGTCGCCCTGGTCGGCGACTACGCGCTCTCCAAGCGCACCAGCCTGTACGTGGAGGCCGATGTCGTCTACGCGCGCGGCGGCACCGTCGGCCGCGAAACCGAGTATTGGGCTGGCACGCCGGTGACCGACATCGACAGCACCACACGCGTGGGCGTCATGGTCGGCATGCGCCATCAGTTCTGAGCATCCGGCTGGTTTCCATTGGTCCCTAGGGCTTTGGACCAATGGAGACCATACAGCGGCAGGGATAAAGTGGATCGAGCACAACGGACAGCCGCTTCGCAGGAGAACATCTTGAAGCCATTGATGCGTACCGCCTTGATTGCAGTGCTGGGCCCCTGCTGGCTGGCGGCCTGCAATACCGCGCCAATCCCGCCCGGCAAACCCGTCGATATCTCCACCGCGCTGGAAAAGATCACCACCGACCTGTGCGCCTTCAAACAGAAGTTCGCGCAGAAGGCACAGGGCCAGGGCGTGGCGGTGGATACCTATCGCGTCGAACTGGCGCTGAGTGTCGACGGCGCGCGGAATCCGCCCGTGGCCGTCGCGCCGGATATCGCCTTCATGCCGACCGTGAGCTATGGCCAGACCATCACCATCGCCAAGGACAGCAAGGTGGTGGTGACCTTCAAGGACACGGGCGCATCGAGCCTGGCGTGCGACGGCCAGTAGAGCCGCAGTCCTGAACATTGCCATCCGCCCGGCACCCATCTCGAACCACTCCAACTAACTCGCCAGGTGAACCGCCATGCCAGGAAGCCAATCGGAGTCCGATGCGATGGAGCAGGCGGACGAAGGGCGCGATCCAGCCCTTAATGTCGTCGATCGTGTCGCGGAGATGTGCTTTGGGCTGTTCATGGCCCTGACGTTCGTCGGCGCGGTTTCTTCGGCAACTTCCGCGCCCTCCCAGCCTTCCGGGGCCGACGCGGGCCACACGATGCTCGTCACGGCGCTGGGCTGCAATCTGGCCTGGGGGCTCGTCGACGCGATCATGTTCCTGGTACGTACCCTGGCGGATCGCGGGATGCGATTCAAGGTCGCAACGGCCGCCCGGGAGGCGCCAACCGCAACCGAGGCCGTGCGTGCCATCCGCACCGCGCTGTCACCCAGCGCGCAGTTGCTGCTGAGTGACGCGGAGATCGACATGTTGCGTCAGCGGATGGCCAGTGCCGTAGAACTCCCTGAGCGGGCGAAGCTCAATACCCGCGACGTGCTGGGGTCGATCCGCATCTTCTTCATCGTCGTGCTGTCCACGTTTCCCGTCGCGCTGCCATTCGTGTTGCTGAGCGATGTGTCGACGGCCCTGATCGTTTCCCGCATCCTGACCCTCATCATGCTGTTCGCAGGCGGCATGGCGCTCGGTCGCCACGCAGGATTCAATGGCTGGGCCACCGGCCTTGGCATGACTGCGCTCGGTGTCGCCCTGACGATGGCCGTCATCGCTCTGGGGGGATGAAATGCGCCACCCGGTCGCCGCATTGGGTATCGCGCTGGCCGTATCCAGCGCGCACGCGCAGGAAGCTGCCGCGCCTGTGGCCAACGCATCGCAGGAAGCGCAGCCACCCACCTGGAATTTCTCGCTCGCCGGCTACTGGAACATGCCGCGTCAGGAGCAGAGTTACCTGTCCGCCATCGCGATCGCGGAGCGCGACAAGCTGCATCTCGAAGCGCGTGCCAACTACGAGGCCATGCACGCGCAATCGGCCTTCGTCGGCTGGTCCTTCGCCGGCGGTGAAACATTCACCTACAAGGTGACGCCGATCATCGGCTTCGCCATGGGAAGCATCCACGGCGTGATTCCAGGGCTGGAGGCGAGTCTCGCCGCGTACAAGTTCGACTACTACATCGAAGCCGAGTACCTGACCGGCTCCGGCACGCAAACGCCAAGTTATCTCTATGCCTGGAGCGAGCTTGGGTATCGTCCGGTCGATTGGCTGCGGCTTGGCTTCGTGATGCAACGGACGCGGATCTACGGCGGCGATCGTGAGTTCCAGCGTGGCGGCCTGGTGCAACTCACGTTCAAGAACGTGACGGTCGGCTGCTACTGGTTCAATCCCGGCTCGTCCGAGCAGGTGGTCATGACGAATCTCACCGTCTCGTTCTAGTTCTCCTGCGCGCGGCAGCACGCAATGCCGTGACGCCCCAAGCCCGTCCCGACGCACCACTTCGCGTTTACCCCCGGGCATTTCTCTGACCCGTGTAAGAAGCAGGTAAGCCGAACACCGTACCTTGTCGGCATGGTTCCCTGATGACGCTCATATTGCGCGCCCCGCTGGCGTGGCGCGCGGGCGGCACTCGGCCATGCAAAGCGCACAAGTACGCAGGAGACAGAGATGAATGACGATCTGGTCGAAAGACTGAAGACCAACCCACGGTATCAACAACTCGTCCACAAGCGCTCTCGGCTTGGCTGGATACTCACGCTCGTCATGCTCGTGGTGTATTACGGCTACGTGCTGCTGATTGCCTTCGACAAGGACCTGATGGCCACGAAGGTCGGAGACGGCGTGACGACATGGGGCATGCCGATCGGGCTGTTCGTGATCGTCTTCACCGTCGTCATCACGGGGCTCTACGTGCGCCATGCCAACAGCACTTATGACGAGCTCACCGAGCAGATCAAGCGGGAGGTCGCATGAAAACGCATCACGTTATCGCCGCAGGCGGCGCCCTGCTGTTGTCGACGGCCGCGTTGGCCGCGGGTGGTGATCTTGGGCAGGCCGTCAAACAGCCCACCAACTGGACGGCCATCGGCATGTTCGTCGTGTTCGTCATCGGCACGCTGTTCATCACCAAATGGGCGGCCAAGCGGACCACGTCCGCGGCGGCGTTCTATACGGGCGGTGGTGGCATCACCGGCTTCCAGAACGGCCTGGCCATCGCTGGCGACTACATGTCGGCAGCATCGTTCCTCGGCATTTCCGCCGCCGTGTTCGCAAACGGCTACGACGGCCTGATCTATTCGATCGGCTTCCTGGTCGGCTGGCCGATCATCACGTTCCTGATGGCGGAGCGCCTGCGCAACCTCGGCCGCTTCACCTTTGCCGATGTGGCCGCCTACCGCTTCAAGCAGGGCCCGATCCGCGCGTTCGCGGCATCGGGCACGCTGGTGGTGGTGGCGTTCTACCTGATCGCGCAGATGGTGGGCGCCGGGCAACTGATCAAGCTGCTGTTCGGGCTCGAGTACTGGATCGCGGTGGTGATCGTCGGCGCGCTGATGATGGTGTACGTGCTGTTCGGCGGCATGACGGCAACCACCTGGGTGCAGATCATCAAGGCTGGCCTGCTGCTGGGCGGCGCATCGTTCATGGCCTTCATGGTCATGGCGCAGTTCCACTTCAGCCCCGAGGCACTGTTCGCCAAGGCCGTTGAAGTCCATGCCAAGAAGGACGCGATCATGGGCCCGGGAACATTCATCAAGGACCCGATTTCTGCGATCTCGTTCGGCATCGCGCTAATGTTCGGCACGGCCGGCCTGCCGCACGTCCTGATGCGATTCTTCACCGTGCCCAACGCCAAGGAAGCGCGCAAGTCCGTGTTCTGGGCCACCACGTGGATCGGCTACTTCTACATCCTGACGTTCATCATCGGCTTCGGCGCCATCGTGCTGGTGAGCACCAACCCGACGTTCCAGGACGGTAGCGGCAAGCTGCTCGGCGGCCTCAACATGGCGGCCGTTCACCTGGCCACCGCAGTGGGCGGCAACGTGTTCCTCGGGTTCATCTCGGCGGTGGCGTTCGCGACAATCCTGGCCGTGGTAGCCGGCCTCACGCTGGCCGGCGCGTCGGCGGTGTCGCACGACCTGTACTCCACGGTCTTCATGCACGGCAAGGCAACCAGTTCGATGGAACTGCGCGTGTCGCGCATCACCACAATCATCCTGGGCATCATCGCCGTGGTGCTCGGCATCGTCTTCGAGAAGCAGAACATCGCGTTCATGGTGTCGCTGGCGTTCGCCGTGGCGGCATCGGCCAACTTCCCGGTGCTGTTCATGTCGGTGCTGTGGAAGAACTGCACTACGCGCGGCGCGATGGTGGGCGGCTTCCTCGGCCTGCTGTCGGCCGTGATTCTGACCGTCCTGTCGCAGGCGGTGTGGGTCGACGTGTTCCACTTCAAGGATGCGCCGTTCCCGTACACGTCTCCGGCGCTGTTCTCGATGACGATCGGCTTCGTCGGCATCTGGTTCTTCTCGATCACCGACAGGTCGCCCCGGGCACGTATCGACCGGGCCGGCTTCGAAGCACAGGAACTGCGTTCCGAGACCGGCATTGGCGCCGTCGGGGCCGCAAGCCACTGATCCGCCCGGCGCCGCCCCCCCCCGCGGCGCCTACGGCAACTGCTTGCCGGGCAGCGTGGGTGTCACGCCACGCGT
>NZ_ANKP01000269.1:0-19346 GCF_000319775.1 Cupriavidus sp. HMR-1 | reverse complement strand
GGCCGGTGGGCACGCCCTGGGCGCGGGCCATGCGCGGGTTGGCGCCGGTGGCGCGCATCGCCAGGCCAAGTTGCGACGAGAAGAACCAGTCCAGGCCAACCTTGGCGATCACGACCACCACGAACAGCACTACCGGGCGCAGCACGTAGTCGGGCATCCATTCCGGCTGCAGGATCGTGAAGATGGTCGGTTCGGTGATCAGGGGCACGTTCGGGCGGCCCATGACGCGCAGGTTGATCGAGTACAGCGCGATCATCATCAGGATACTGGCCAGCAGATCCATGATCTTGAGTCGCACGTTGAGCCAGCCCGTGATGAAACCGGCCAGCGAGCCGGCGATGATGGCGGCCACCGTGGCGGTGAACGGGTCGTGCCCGGCCGAGATCAGCGTGGCAGCCACGGCGCCGCCCAATGGGAAGCTGCCGTCGACGGTCAGGTCGGGGAAATTGAGGATGCGGAAGGAAATCAGCACCCCGAGCGCTACGAGACTGAAGATCAGGCCGATCTCGAGGGCGCCCAGAAGGGAAAAGAGGGACATTGGGGGAAATCCTGTTGCTAGCCCGACCGGTTTGGCCCGGGTAGGGCCCTGGGGGCGCTCAAGGCCGCGCTCGTTGGGTAGGGGGCGCGGCCTCTTTGGGTCTTACTTGATGACGGTCTTGGCTTCCTTGATCAGGTCCGGCGACAGGGTGACGCCTTGCTTCTCGGCGGCGCCCGTGTTCACGAACAGCTCAAGGTTGTCGGAGGTTTGCGAAGCAATCGCGCCCGGCTTTTCACCCTTCAGGATGCGCAGCACAACCTTGCCGGTCTGGTGGCCCAGATCACCGTAGTTGATACCCAGGGCGGCGATGGCGCCACGCTTCACGCTGTCGGTGTCCGAAGCCACCAGCGGGATCTTCGATTCGTTGGCCACCTTGACCAGCGATTCATACGCGGACACGACGTTGTTGTCGGTGTTCGTGTAGATCACGTCCACCTTGCCGATCAGGCTCTTGGCGGCCGGGCCGATGTCCACGGTACGCGGCGCGGCGGCTTCCTTCAGGGTCAGGCCTTCCTTGGCCAGCAGTGCCTTCAGTTCCTTGACCACCACCACCGAGTTGGCTTCACCCGGGTTGTAGACCATGCCCACGTTCTTGGCCTTGGGCACCACGCGCTTGATCAGGGCGACCTGCTTGTCCAGCGGCAGCTTGTCCGACACGCCGGTTACATTGGTGCCCGATGCGCCCCAGCTCTTGACCAGCTGAGCAGCCACCGGATCGGTCACGCCCGAATACACCACGGGGACGGACTTGGTGGCAGCCACCACGGCCTGCGCCGACGGCGTGGCAATGGCCACGATCACGTTCGGCTGGTCACCCACGAACTTGCGGGCGATCTGGGCGGCCGTGCCGGTGTTGCCCTGGGCGCTTTGGTATTCCCACTTCAGGTTCTTGTCGGCGTCGTAGCCGTTGGCCTTCAGTTCGTCGCGCACGCCGTCACGAATGGCGTCGAGTGCCGGGTGATCCACGATCGACAGGACCTTCACAGTCTGGGCCTGCACGGCGCCGCCGTAGAGCAGAGCCAGCGCGACTGCGCTGCCGAGGATGGTTTTGGTGGATGCCTTGAGACGCAGCATGTATTTGTTCTCCCCCGAGGGTTCGGTGCTTTAGATCAGCCGCAAAAACGTGACCGCCGTCCTGACAGTAAGCCTGCTGGCACTGGAAACATGTCAGGCAGGGTGACCCGGTCGGTCCGCGTGCGGGCGCGCTGCGCCCGGCGGCAGGTGCGGGCGCGCGCGCGGTCGCAACGGATACGACGGCGCGAAGGCTCGCAGCATACCATTTTCACCGCCTGGATGGCTCGCTTTTAATGCCGCACCGCGCCATATCCTGCTGAAAAACACCTCTACCGGGGAGGTGCACCGCAAATTATTGCGCCGGATTGTGGATTTCGGCGTGAATGCGCTCAACGGCCGACAGCACCTCGGCTGAAAGTGCGGTGTCCAGGGCGTCTACGTTTTCTTTAAGTTGCGCAAGGCTCGTGGCGCCGATGATCGTGCTGGCGATAAACCAGCGCGAATAGCACCATGACAGTGCCAATGTGGCGCCCGACATCCCGTGCGCGCGGGCGAGTTCCTGGTAGCGCGCCGCGGCCGCCATCGTCTCGGCTCGCATGTAGCGCGGGCTCCAGTCAGGGGAGAAGCGCGTCAGCCGGCCAACGGCGTCGGGGTTGAATACGGGGTGGTTTGCATCACCGGTCAGGTACTTGCCGGTCAACTGGCCGAACCCGAGCGGGCTGTACGCCAGCAGGCTGACCTCGGTGCGGAAGCAGGTCTCGTCCAGCCCCTGCTCGAAGCTGCGGTTGACGAGGTTGTACGGGTTCTGGATCGTGGCGATGCGGGGCAGGCCATGCCGCTCGGCCACATTGACGAACTCCGTCACGCCCCACGGCGTTTCGTTTGACACGCCGACGTAGCGGATCTTGCCGGCCCGCACCAGGTCGCCCATCGCTTCGAGTTGTGCCTCAATTGTTGCGCACTGCCGCTCAGCTTCGGGGTTGAAGCGCTTCTGGCCGAAAATCGGTGCGTTACGCGCCGGCCAATGAATCTGGTAGAGGTCGATGTAGTCGGTCTGCAGCCGCTTGAGGGAGTCTTCGACCGCAGCGCGGATACTGTCTGGCGTCAGATCGCCGCCATTGCGTATCCACGGGTTGCGCGCCGGGCCGGCCACCTTGCTGGCGAGCACGACGCGATCACGCGGCTGCTTCTTCAGCCAGGTGCCGATGATGCGCTCGGTGCTGCCGTACGTCTCGGCGCGCGGCTTGACCGGGTACATCTCGGCGGTGTCGATGAAATTGATGCCCCGCGAGAATGCGTAGTCGAGCTGGCTATGGCCTTCGGCCTCGGTGTTCTGCTCGCCGAAGGTCATCGTGCCCAGGCAGATGCGCGAGACTTCGAGGTCGCTGCGGCCGAGTCGGATCTTTTTCATGGTGTTTCCCTGGATCGTGTCGGCCGACAGAATGCCTGAAATCCGCTATCGGCGCAGGGCGCTGGCGCACTCGCGTACCAGCGTCGGCCCGCGATAAATCAGGCCGCTGTAGAGCTGCACGAGCTGCGCGCCGGCATCGATCTTGGCGCGCGCATCGGCGCCGTTGAAGATGCCGCCTACACCGATGATCGGCAGCGCGTCGCCAATGACTTCGCGCAACGCGCGAACCACGCGCGTGGAGGCTTCGAACACCGGCCGGCCGGACAGACCGCCCGCTTCCTCTGCATGAGGCAGGCCCTTCACGGCGTCGCGCGAGATCGTCGTGTTTGTGGCGATCACGCCGTCGATCTTGTGGCGCACCAGCGCATCGCCGATGTTGCGAACCTGGTCATCGTCGAGATCGGGAGCGATCTTGAGCGCCACGGGCACGTAGCGCTTGTGCTGGTCGGCCAGGCGCTGCTGGGCGGCCTTGAGTGTGGACAGCAGGCTATCGAGTTCGCTGGCGCCCTGGAGCTGGCGCAGGTTCTTGGTGTTAGGCGATGAGATATTCACCGTGACATAGCTTGCGTGCGGATAGACGCGCTCAAGACAGTACAGGTAATCGTCTGCCGCGCGCTCGATCGGCGTATCGGCGTTCTTGCCAATATTGAGCCCCAGCACACCGCCTTCGGCCTTCCAGCGGGATGCCTGGACGTTCCGGATGAATGCATCGACGCCCCCGTTGTTGAAGCCCATGCGGTTGATCAGCGCGTCGGCCTGCGGCAGTCGGAACATGCGCGGGCGCGGGTTGCCCGGCTGCGCCCGAGGTGTGACCGTACCGACTTCGATGAAGCCGAAGCCGAATGCCGCCAGGCCATCGATATACGCGCCATCCTTGTCCAGGCCGGCCGCCAGGCCGACCGGATTCGGAAAGCGAACGCCCATGACCGTGCGCGGGTCGTCGGCGATGCTGTTGCCGATGCATCCGGCCAGCCCCATGCGCTTGGCGCGCATCAGGTTATTGAGCGTGAAATGGTGGGCGTCCTCCGCATCCATGGAAAACAGGGCGGGGCGCAGCAGGGGGTAAAGCGCGTTGAGCACGAGGGTGGGGCGCGGCCAGGGCCGGCGAGGAGTCTGAACCAAGGCGGCATTGTAGCGCCTCCTGCGTCCGTTCTTACTCCAGGGCTGGGCCGGGTGCAGGTTGCCCGGATGCCTCCGCCGGAGCCTCGAAGGTGTGCCACTGATTGCCGGTGAGTACCTGCAATGGCTGAAAGCGTGCCTTGTAGGCCATCTTGCGGCTGTCGGCAATCCAGTACCCGAGGTACAGGTGGGGCAGGCCAAGCTCACGGGTCTGGTTGATCTGCCACAGGATGTTGTAGGTCCCGTAGCTCGCGCCCACGATCAGGGGGTCGTAGAACGTGTAGACGGAGGACAGGCCATCGTCGAGCACGTCGATCATGCTGACCATGCGCAGGCGTCCCGCTTCCGGGGATCCCGGTGGTTCACGAAACTCCACCAGACGGGAGTTCACACGGCTCTGCAGCAGGAACTGCTCGTACTGGTCGCGGCTGTCCTGGTCCATGCCGCCGCCGGCATGGCGCATCGACTGGTAAAGCAGATACAGCGAGTAATGCTCCTCGACGTAGGTGAGCGGCGCCACGAGGGTCTGAAGGCCCTGATGGTCTCGCCATGCGCGGCGCTGGCTGCGATCGGGTCTGAACTGCTCGACCAGCACCCGGCATGGCGTGCAGGCGCGGCATTCGTCGCAATAGGGGCGGTAGGTGAAGATGCCGCTGCGCCGGAAGCCAGCCCGTACCAGCCGTGAGTAGACGTCGGCATTGATCAGGTGCGCCGGCGTGGCCACCTGAGAGCGTGCCATGCGGCCTTCGAGGTAGCTGCAAGCGTAGGGCGCCGTCGCATAAAACTGCAGCGCGGAAAGCGGGAGTTCCTTCAGCTTGCTCATGGCGTCGGAGATGGACGGGGGCTTGTCTGGCAGTCTATCAGAGCGGGCCGGCGCACGTCTGCAAGGCAATGCCGTGGCGTGCTGCCGAGGTGAGGCACCATTTTGAGATTCCTCGCATGGTGCGACGGATGGCGGACGCCTAGCATGTGAGTCATCTGACACAGCGGAGAATTTGCAATGACAGCCATGGTCATTCAGGCAGAGACTATCGAGCGCAGCGTCGCAGACGCCAGCACCCACGGGCCACGTGAATCGCGGCCGTCCAGGATCACGGAGATCGCCGCCTTGATCGCGGCGATCGCTGCTGGCGGCGCGACACTGGTCGCGGTGATGAGCTATCAGAATGCGATCATGGAGGAAAAGCTCACGGCTGCGGTGAGTCCACTTGCCATGTCGATCATTGAGATGGATAAGCGCCTCACTACCTCGATCGGCGAAATGGACAAGCGGCTCACTACGTCGATCGTGGAGATGGACAAGCGGCTCACCAATTCAATTGGCGAGATGGACAAGCGGCTTACCAATTCGATTGGTGAGATGGATAAGCGACTCACGGGGCGGCTGGACCAGGTCGATCGACGCCTGCATCAGATGGATCAGCGAATTGATCGGATCCAGGTGAGCAGACGAAATGTCCCGTAGCCGCGCGTACGTGGGGGGCTGCAGCGTGGGCAATCGCCGGGTACGGGTCGAGGGGGCGCTGATACCAGTGTGGGCACGTGACGCCGACACTTGTCCCCGATGATCCGTGCAATCAGAGTCCGGTACTTGCCTGTGACGTCCAGCGCGTCAGTTCAGATTTGTCAAAACGCCAGGGCGAGATATTGGCTTCGGCAGCCGTCTGGCGAACGTGTGCAATGAACTGCTCGCGAGGGATTGGCTCTGCGCCGAGCGAGGCGAGGTGATCGGTCTCCTGCTGGCAGTCGATCATGGTCACGCCGTGGCGTTCCAGGAATCCGCATAGCGCCGCAAGGGCGATCTTCGACGCATCCGTGCGGTGGGCGAACATCGACTCGCCGTAGAACATGCGCCCCAGGGCCACACCGTAGAGACCGCCAACGCGTTCGCCGCGATACCAGGTCTCGACAGAGTGCGCGAGTCCGAGGCGATGCAGGCTGCCGTACGCTGCGACGATGTCGTCCGTGATCCAGGTGCCGAGCTGGCCATCGCGTGGGGTCATTGCGCAAGCCTGCATCACGGCGACGAAATCGTCATCGACGCGAATTTCCCAGTCGGGGTCCCGCAGGATGCGACGCAGGGTCTTCCGTAGCGACACCGATATCTTCAGCCCATGCGGGGCCAGCACCATTCGCGGGTCCGTGCTCCACCACAAAACGGGCTGGCCCTCCGAGTACCAGGGAAAGATGCCCTGTCGATAGGCTAGAAGCAGACGCTGCGGTGAAAGATCGCGGCTGGCCGCAAGGAGCCCCGGCGCGTCACTTGCTGGCCCGAGCGCGCGCTCGACCGGTGGAAACGGGTCCTGCGGGTCGAGCCAGGTGATCATGCTCTGAGGCTGGGGTTGTGGCTGGAATCGCGGGAAGCCTGCGGGTTGGGCGCCGCTTTTTACGGCGTGACCGTGGCGCGGCTGGTCAGCGGGCGCATCGGCTTGTCGATGTCGAGTGTATGCAACCGGAAGCTGCTATCGGCGATCCTGCCGGCAGCGCGGTCGGCGAAGAAGCAGCGCAGCGTGTGGATGACCGTGGGGAATGCCAGATCGTCCCAAGGCACATCGGCTTCGTCGACGAGCTTGACCTCGAGGCTTTCTTCGCCCGGGGCTACATCCAGGTCCAGCAGGCGGGCCAGATAGAAAAGATGCACTTGATGCACGTGTGGCACGTTCAGCATCGAGAACAGTTCACCCACTTCCACGCGGGCGCCGGCTTCCTCCAGCGTTTCGCGCGAAGCGGCTTGTGCGGTGGTCTCGCCAATTTCCATGAACCCCGCCGGCAGCGTCCAGAAGCCATAGCGCGGCTCGATTGCGCGTTTGCAGATCAGGATCTTGTCTTCCCACACCGGGATCGTGCCCACGACATTGCGCGGATTCACATAGTGGATGGTGCCGCAGCTATCGCACACGCTGCGCGGGCGGTTGTCGCCTTCAGGCACGCGCAAAACTACCGCATGGCCACAGTTCGAGCAGAATTTCATGAGGGAAGCATTCGGGAGGAATGGCGCCAAGTGTATCACCGCGCCGGGGCGCTTCTGTATGGCCCCTGCCGTCCGGCACGTCATGCAAAGCGTGTGCGCCATGGCAAACAAAAAACCCGCCAATAGGCGGGTTTGCTGTGCGACGGTCGGTTGGTTGCGGGGGCAGGACTTGAACCTGCGACCTTCGGGTTATGAGCCCGACGAGCTGCCAACTGCTCCACCCCGCGTCCGTCGAAGCTGTGATTATAGGTGAGTCGTTGACGCAATGCAACAGAAACATCCGAATAATTGCGGAGACACGCTGGATGGCCTGCTGACAAGGGTTAGATCGTTGCGATTGGCAGTCGGTTCAGGGTGTGGACGGACTTTCGCTTGTGCGCTGCCGTAGGGCATCCCACCAGGCACCTTCGAACTCGAAACTGTCGCGTTGCTGCAGGTCGTCGCGTTGCCACATCACGCGGTCGCGGCGTACGGTCAGCATCCAGGTAGTGGTGGCTAGCGGCTCGGGCACGTCGAAGGCGCGGGGAGTGAGGATGGCGGCGCAAGCGCCGTGCACGGGGTCACGCGCCGATGTGTACCGGATCATGCCGATGCCTGCTTCGCGCGCGGTGCGCCCGAACGCCTGACATTCGTCATGCTGGTTGGCGTCGGTCCAGCGCGCGCCGTCTTCCACAAACGGCGGCGTATCGAGTGCCACGCCGTCGGTCTTCACGCTGACCTGGAACAGGGTTTGCGCGCGCGCATCGATGCGCGGCAACGCCGGACTGTCCTGCAGGAACCGCCAGCGCCAGAATCCAAGCTCCGCGCAGGCCGTGCGAATGGCTTCGGCGCCATAGAACACACCGATGTCCTGAGGGCCGCGAAAGCGTGAGCCCTCGGCGGCGGGCGGGTAGCGGAACGGCGTGTAGATCAGATAGTGCAGATGCCGCGCATCGAGTGGCACGACGGGCTTGCCGGCGTCGAGGACGGCCTCCAGCACGGCCTGCTCCTCGAGCGTGTCGACCAGCGGCATGGTCGACACCACGTGTTGCGCTTCTACCGCCCGCCAGAGCCTGAGCGCGAACGGCTTGCGCTCAGATGCGACCGCGGGTGGCGTCCAGGTAGTGAACGACACGTACGATGCCCTCCGTTGTGCGGATCAGTTCGAGCGGCTTGCCGCCGAGTGCGAGATTGTCGTGGGTCAGCCAGAGCCGCGCCTGTTCCTCGTGGCCAAGGATGGCATCGAGCGAGCGGAACAGGCGCACGAACAGGACGGCGAACTCCCATTCCTTGCGATGGGCGTCGAGCACGTAGCCGCCCGAGGCCATGCGCGAAACCGAAGCGGTGCTGATCCCCAGCACGCTGGCCACGATGGCCTGGCTGATGCCGAGAAAGCCAGCCGCGCGCATCACGGCCTTGGTGAGCGTTACGCCAGGATCGGGGGCACTTCCGGGGTCCGGCGTCGGAATCTGACCAGATTGCATCGCCTATGCTCCTGTTTCTTGAGAAACATTATAGGCACCCGGTTTCAGAAGGGAAGCTGCAAATGGTGTTGATTCCTGTGGTGATTCCGTTTCCCGATCCCGTTCCTAATACGTTTCGATATGCAGGCGACCTTCGGCACGCAGACGCGGCTCGATGTCCTGCCACGACTGACCCGACGTGGCGCAGACCTCGGCGAATGCATCCAGCACGCCTTCCTCCATCCCCTTGAGTCCGCAGATGTAGATATGACCATGCGGGTCCGCCAGCAACGCGGCCACCTGGGCCGAGGCCTCGCGAATGGCGTCCTGCACATACCGGCGCGGTACCTCCGGATCGCGCGAGAACGCGAAGTGGATGTCCAGGAAGTCCTTGGGTAGCTTCAGCAGCGGGCCAAAGTAGGGCAGTTCCCGCCGATTGCGGGCGCCGAAGAACAGCAGCCGGCGACCGCTGAAGTGGTCCATGTTGCGGCGCATACGCTCGGTCATTGCCCGCATCGGCGCGGACCCGGTACCGGTGCAGATCATCATCACGCTCGCTTCGCGGTGGTTCGGCATCAGGAATGTGCTGCCGAACGGCCCGACCACCTGCACCGGGTCGCCCTTGGCCAGGTCGCACAGGAAGTTCGACGCCACGCCGCGCACTGGGTTGCCATCGTGATCGGTGTCCACGCGCTTCACGGTCAGCGCGAGGTTGTTGTAACCCGGCCGCTCTCCGTCGCGCGGGCTGGCCACCGAATACATGCGGATGTAGTGCGGCTTTCCGGATGCATCGGTGCCGGGCGGCACGATCCCGATTGCCTGACCTTCCAGCACCGGAAAGAAGTGATTGCCGAAATCGAGCACGATGTGATGGATGTCGCTCGATGCATCCTCGGCGGTCAGCCGGTAGTTGCCGGCCACCGTGGCGGTCACCGGCTCGCGCACGCCGTGCAGGTTGACGTACGGATGCGCGGCCGACCACGGTGCCCTGGATGACGTATGCCGGCTGGTCTCCACCTCCTGAACGGCCACGGATTTGCTGCCGCGCGACGCTTCATCGATGACCTGTCCGGCTGCAGCCGCTGCCTCGATCTCCGCTTCGGGCAGCGGTACCTCTTCCGGCAGTTCGTCCCAGGTCAGCTGGGCTTCGATGGTGTAGGCCTGGCCCTTGAGCATCGTGCGCCAATTGTCGATGGCGCCGGTGGGACAGGGCGACAGGCATGCATTGCACGCATTGCAGACGTCAGCCTTGACTACGTAGTTGCGGTCGTCGTGAGTGATGGCATCTATCGGGCACGTGTCTTCGCAGGTATTGCAGCGAATGCAGATTTCCGGGTCGATCAGATGCTGCTTGATGATGTCGGCGGCGCCCATGGTCGTCAGCCTCGCTGGATAGGTCGTCAGTTGAAACGAACGTACTCGAAATCAACCGGCTGGCGGTTGATGCCAACTGCCGGCGGCGCAATCCAGTTGGCGTACTTGCCGGGTTCTACCACCCTCCCCATCAGCGAAGCCACGTACTTGCGATCTTGTTCCGTCGCCAGCCATTTGTCCTTGTTGGCTTCCCATTCGGCGGTCGTCAATACTTCGCCGGTGGGCGACACGTGCAGGTTCGCGAAGGTGCCGATCTTGCGGTTGAACGCCTTGTGCGGCACGGTCAGGCGGAACGCGATGCCCGCTTTCTCGATGACCTTGTTCCAGCGCGCCACGCCGCCCATGGAGTCTTTAATGTAGTCGTCGCGCAGCACCTCGTTCAACGCATTCAGCATCGGCACCTCACGCTCGGTCAGCTTGCCATCCCGGACGTCGAGGATGCGGTACACGTCGCCCTTGAGCAAGTGGTCATCGTCGCGCTTGCCTTCGTCGAAGCGACCCTTGAGGCCGGCGCTGTAGAACGTGGCGGCGTTGGAAGACTGGTCCGCCCCGAACAGGTCGATCGTGACGCTGTAGTGGAAGTTCAGGTAGCGCTGGATCGTTTCCAGGTCGATCACGCCAGCGGCGCGCACGTCCGCCGGGTCCTGGATGTCGCGCTCGCGCATGACCTCGCAGGTACGCTGGATCACTCGCGAGACGCCGGACTCCCCCACAAACATGTGGTGTGCTTCCTCGGTCAGCATGAAGCGCGTGGTCCGCGCAAGCGGGTCAAATCCGGACTCAGCCAGCGCGCAGAGCTGGAACTTGCCGTCGCGATCGGTGAAGTAGGTAAACATGAAGAACGCCAGCCAGTCCGGGGTCCGCTCGTTGAACGCGCCCAGGATGCGTGGATTGTCCTCGTCACCCGAGCGGCGGCCCAGCAGCGCTTCCGCTTCCTCACGGCCGTCGCGACCGAAATGGCGGTGTAGCAGATAGACCATGGCCCACAAGTGTCGGCCTTCTTCCACGTTGACCTGGAACAGGTTGCGCAGGTCATAGAGCGACGGCGCGGTCAGGCCCAGATGGCGTTGCTGCTCCACCGATGCCGGTTCCGTGTCACCCTGCGTGACGATGATGCGGCGCAGATTGGCGCGGTGTTCGCCCGGGACTTCCTGCCAGGCCGCTTCACCCTTGTGCTCGCCGAAGTGAATCCGGCGATTGGGATCCGCCGGCTGCAGGAAGATGCCCCAGCGATAGTCGGGCATCTTCACGTGCTCGAAGTGCGCCCAGCCTGACGGATCGACGGAGACCGCAGTGCGCAGGTAGACATCGAAGTTGTGCGAGCCGTCCGGCCCCATGTCACGCCACCAGTCCAGGAACGCCGGCTGCCAGTGTTCGAGCGCGCGCTGCAGCGTGCGGTCCTCGGAGAGGTTCACGT
Organism: Cupriavidus sp. HMR-1; assembly: GCF_000319775.1. NCBI lineage: Bacteria > Pseudomonadati > Pseudomonadota > Betaproteobacteria > Burkholderiales > Burkholderiaceae > Cupriavidus > Cupriavidus sp. HMR-1. The sequence goes on along the minus strand of NZ_ANKP01000269.1, from coordinate 8,060 downwards.
TGTTCGGAATCTTCTGGCTGTAGTCGATGCTCATTGCGGGTCTCCTTTTATATTTGCCGTCAGATCGGACAGTCGTCAGACCCGATCCCAGTCGAAGCGTGCCTTGTTGCCGGTGCCGAATACCTTGAGCGCGCCGTGTTCGCCGACCGCGTTGGGCCGGTTGAAGATCCAGTTCTGCCAGGCCGTCAGGCGGCCGAAAATGCGCGTTTCCATCGTTTCTCGCCCGCCGAAGCGCAGGTTGGCTTCCAGGCCGGTCAGGGCGTCGGGGGACAGGCTCGCGCGTTCCTCGGTGGCAATACGGATTTCGTCTTCCCAGTCAATGTCGTCGAGCGCGGCCGTGATCAGGCCAACGGCTTCGGCGGCGGGGCCGTCGAGCGGCTTGCCGGCCTGTTCGCGCACGGCGGCGATGGCGTTGGCATCTTCATAGAAGCGTGCGGCCAGGCGCGTCAGGCCGTTCGGCATCGGATAGCGGCCGAAGTTGGCAACGTCGGCATGAACGCGGGGAGCTTCGTCCGGCGTGTCGGGCAGTTGCAGCATGTAGGCGCGGTCCGCGGCCAGCACCAGTTCCAGCAGCGTGCCGGCAAAGCAGGAGCCCGGTTCCACCAGCGCGAACAGGCTGCGCGACGACACATCCAGGCGCGCCAGCGTGCGGCGCAGCATGCCGATCGTCTCGCGCGCGAACCAGTGGCTGGCATGGGCATCCATCAGCGCATCGGCCGCCAGCACTTGGGCGGCATCGCCGGTGGTCTTGAGGATCCACATGCCGATATCGAGATGATTGGTGCGCAGCGTCAGGATGGCGTCGTCCAGTTCGCGTGCCATCTTGAGCGGCCACCACTGGGCGCCGGCGGCGAGGATGCCGGCCAGATCCCGGGGCTGACCGGCGTCGGGCGCCGACACGGTGATCGTTGCGCGGCGTGACTCATGGTCGATGTCGACGCGAACGGTTTCGTACCGATAGCCTTCGGCGGTCACGGCGCGCGTCAGTGGCGTCAGTCTCACGCCCTGTGTATCGGCAGGGCGGTCGCTCTGGGCGGCCAGCGCCTGCGCGCGTTCGCGCACGTATTCGGCAAAGCGTGCGGGTTTCACCACCTCGTCGACAAGCTTCCAGTCCTTGGCGCGTTGCCCGCGCACCCCTTCGGTGGTCAGGCAGAAGATGTCGGCGTGGTCGCGGCGCACATGGCGCTTGTCGGTGACGCGCGTCAGGCCGCCGGTGCCCGGCAGCACGCCCAGCAGCGGCACTTCGGGCAGGCTCACGGCCGAGGAGCGGTCGTCAACCAGCACGATCTCGTCGCAGGCCAGCGCCAGCTCGTAGCCGCCGCCCGCCGTGGTGCCGTTGCAGGCGGCGATGAACTTGATGCCCGAGTGGAGGCTGGCGTCCTCGATGCCGTTACGGGTCTCGTTCGTGAACTTGCAGAAGTTGACCTTCCACGCGTGGCTGGACTTGCCGAGCATGAAGATGTTGGCGCCCGAGCAGAAGATGCGATCTTTCGTGCTCGTCATCACCACGGTGCGCACTTCCGGATGTTCGAAGCGAATGCGCTGCAGGGCATCGTGCAGTTCGATGTCGACGCCCAGATCATAGGAGTTCAGCTTTAGCGCATAGCCAGGGCGCAGTCCGCCTTCCTCGTCGACGTTCATCGCCAGTGTGGCGATGGGGCCCTCGAACGTAAGTTGCCAGTGACGGTATTGCTCGGGATCGCGCTCGAACGTGACGGGGGCGCTGGATGCGATGGGGGCGGTATCCGACATGAGGGCTGTCTCCTTGATGCACTATAGTGCCTTATCTTCTGGCATGAAATATAGTGCATCAGTCGGGGCGATGCAAGATCGCGCAAGCCCGTTGCGAAGAAAAAACTGAGGGGAGGGGTGTCAGGCCCGTGTATGCAGGATCTGCGCCTGCAGCGTGTGCAGTGACGTGGCGGCATCCTGGCCGCTGGTGTCGATCGAGGCGTCCGCGCGCGAATAGAGTGGCGTGCGGGCTTGCAGGATGCGCCGCAGGTCGGTCATCGCCTCGCGGTTGCCTTCCATCGGCCGCATGTCGCCTTGCGCTACCACGCGCGCCATGTGCTCCTCGGGTGACGTGCGTACCCAGATCGTGAAGCACCGCGACAGCAGCAGGTTGAACGTGGCGGGTTCGGAAACCAGGCTGCCCGGCGTGGCCAGCACCATGGTGTCGTTCTCGCGCAGCACGCGCTCCAGCGCGCGCATTTCGTAGCGGCGATACGCGGCCTGGCCGTACAGCGAATGGATCTCGGAAAGGCTCGCGCCAGCTTCCTTTTCGATGGCGGCGTTCAGTTCGACGAACGGCATGTCCTCCGCGGCTGCGAGCGCGCGGCCCAGCGTCGATTTGCCCGCGCCGCGCAGGCCGATCAACGCGATGCGGCGATGGCGGGCGTCACGGGATTCCGTCGGTGACAGCGCGTGCCGCGCGGCTTCCCGCACGCGGGCCAGATCGCTCGCCGGCAGTTGTGCGAGCCACTGAATCAGTTGCGAGAACTCTGTGGCGCGAGGGTTGCCCGCGCCGCCCGCGTCGGCATGGCCGTCGACCTCCGCCAGCACCACGGGCAGTGGCACGTCCAGCGCGTTGGCGACCTGCCGCAACAGCAGCACCGATGCATTGCCGGTGCCGGTTTCGAGATTGGCGAGATAGCGTTCCGATACGTCCGCGCCGCGCGCCAGATCCTTGCGCGACATGCCGCGTGCCGCGCGCAGTGAGCGGATGCGCTCACCCAGATGCGTGAGATACGGGTCCCGTTCTCCGGCCGCGCGGTTGTCCGGGCGGCCTTCGGCGGTCATAAGCGGATCGGGGTCGCGGCGCATGGTTCAGGGCGGTTGGGGTTCCACAATCAGAGCGGCGGCATTATACGTGCAGGAAAGTGCGCGGCGGATCCGTGCCTCTGCGGTCATATAGTGCATACCCTTGCTTGCATAATAGACGATATGCAATAAAATGCATCGCACATCGTCGGCAACCTCTCCTGGCTGTCGGCACAAAAAGACAAACCTGCTGGATGCCATGCCGCGCGCAGTGTTGTTCGAGAACGCCGGATGGCCAGAGGAGTGGAGACATGACGCCCCCGATCTCGAGCGTTGGCCAGGCCGGCTGCGCCGCCGCATCGACCGACCCCCATGCCGAAACGGCGATTGCCGCGTTGCCGCCGCGCTATAACGCCGCCGAGGATTTGCTGACACGCAACCTTGTCGCAGGACGGGGCGTCAGGACGGCATACATTGATGACGCGGGCAGTCTGACTTTCGCCGAACTCGACGAGCGCTGCCGCCGTTTCGCCGGCGCGCTGGTGCGGGCGGGCTTCCGCCGCGAGGAACGTGTACTGCTCTGCGCGTTCGATACGATCGATTTTCCCACCGTGTTTCTTGGTTGCCTGCTTGCCGGCGTGGTGCCGGTGGCGGTCAATACGTTGCTGACCACCGAGGACTACGCCTACATGCTGGAGCACAGCGGCGCGCGGGCGGTGGTGGTCTCGGCGCAATTGCTGCCGACGATGCGCGCGGCAATGACCAAGGCGGGTGTCACACCGGATCTGATCGTGGCCGCGCCGCATACCGAGGATTCGGCCAACGCGGCCAACACAGTCAGCGCCATGGCGGCGAGCGCGCCGCCGTTGGCGCAATCCGTCGCAACCGGGCCCGACGATATGGCGTTCTGGTTGTACTCGTCCGGGTCGACCGGTCGGCCCAAGGGCACGGTCCACACGCATGGCAACCTGTTTCACACCGCCGACCTCTATGCGCGTCGCGTGCTGGGCATCCGTGAGGACGACACCGTGTTCTCGGCGGCCAAGCTGTTCTTTGCCTATGGGCTCGGCAACGCGCTGACGTTTCCGCTGGCGGTGGGCGCCACGACGATCCTGATGGCCGAACGGCCAACCCCGCAGGCCGTGTTCCAGCGACTGACCACCCATCGTCCCACTGTGTTCTGTGGGGTGCCCACGCTGTTCGCCGGTATGCTCGCCTCGCCAGATTTGCCGCCGCGCGCCGATGTGGCGATGCGTGTGTGCACGTCAGCAGGTGAGGCACTGCCCCAGGACATCGGCAACCGCTTTCTCGAGCATTTCGGGTGCGACATCCTCGACGGCATTGGTTCCACCGAGATGCTGCACATCTTCTTGTCGAACCGGCCAGGCGAGGTGCGCTATGGCACCACGGGCAAGCCGGTGCCGGGCTACGAATTGAAACTGCTCGACGAGCGAGGCGAGCCCTGCGCGCCCGGCGAAGTTGGGGACCTCTATATCAAAGGCCCATCGGCCGCGCTGATGTACTGGTGCAATCGCGAGAAGAGCCGCGACACGTTCGTTGGCGCCTGGACGCGCAGCGGTGACAAGTACGTGTGCGACGCCGACGGCTATTTCACCTACGCGGGCCGCAGCGATGACATGCTCAAGGTCGGCGGCATCTACGTTTCGCCATTCGAGGTGGAGGCCGCGCTGGCCCTGCATCCGGCGGTGCTCGAGGCCGCGGTGATCGGCGTGGCCGATGCGGACGACCTGATCAAGCCGAAGGCGTTCGTGGTGATGCGGCCGGGCCAGCAATGGCACGAAGGCATGGCCGCGGAACTGCAGGCGTTCGTGAAGTCCCGCCTCGCGCCGTACAAGTATCCGCGGCAGATCGAATGTGTCGAAGAGTTGCCCAAGACCGCCACTGGCAAGATCCAGCGTTTCCGGCTGCGCCAGCGCGAGGAAGCCGCACGGCAGCGCTGACATGCATACCGACATCGTTCAGATTCCGTTCGACGGACGCAGGATCGACATCGAGTACCAATGGCTGCGCGCGGACCGGATGACGCGGCCGCTCGTGGTCTTCCTGCATGAGGGGCTGGGCTCGATCAGCATGTGGCGGGACTTTCCGCGCCAGTTCTGCGAAGCCGGTGATTTCCGTGGGCTTGTATTTTCGCGCTATGGCTACGGTGGCTCCACGCCGCGCCCGCATGCAGAGAAATGGGGCGTCGATTTCATGCACCGGCAGGCGCGGGAGGCGGTGCCGGCCTTGTTCGAGGCGCTGGATATCGGGCCGGGTCGCCGCCATGGCAAGCCGTGGCTGCTCGGACACAGCGACGGCGGGTCGATCGCGCTGATTCATGCGGCGAGCTTTCCGGATGCGGTCGATGGCCTGACGGTGCTGGCGCCGCACATCATCGTTGAAGACCTGTCCGTGCGCAGCATCGCCGTCACGCGCGAGACCTATCTGCAGACAGATCTACGCGAGAAGCTCGCGCGTCACCACCATGATGTCGATTCGGCATTCTGGGGATGGAACGACATCTGGCTCAACCCCGACTTCCGCCGCTTCGACCTGCGCCCGTTGTTGGCCGACATCCGCTGCCCAGTGCTGGCGGTACAGGGCGAGGACGACGAGTACGGCACGATGGAGCAAATCGAGGGTATCCAGCGATATGCGCCGCAGACGGTGCTGCTTAAACTCGCGCGGTGTGGACATTCGCCGCACCGGGACCAGTCCGGCGCATTGACGGCGGCAGCCGTGGCGTTTATAAACACACATACTTCAAATATAAAATAATTGGCCCTGACGGCAGGAACGCTGCCGTACCGCGGGCCAAATGGCTTGAAACCAAAGGCTTCAGACCACCAGGGAGGAGACCCCCATGCATCGCAATGCATCGCGCAGGCTATTGCCAGCCTGTCTCGCCGTCGCCACGCTGCTCGCCACGGGGTCCGTGGCACTGGCCCAGAGCGCGCCGGCCACATCCGGCAAGATCAAGGTCGGCTTCATGCTGCCGTACACGGGCACTTATGCCGCCCTCGGCGGGGCCATCGAAAATGGCTTCCGGATGTACGTGCAGGAGCAGGGCGGCAAGCTGGGCGGCCGCGAGGTTGAATACTTCAAGGTCGATGACGAGTCCGATCCGGCCAAGGCGCCGGAGAATGCCACCAAGCTGATCAAGCGCGACCAGGTCGACGTGGTGGTCGGCACGGTTCATTCGGGCGTGCAAATGGGCATCGTCAAGGTGGCCAAGGAAAACAATACGCTGCTGATCATTCCCAATGCCGGCGTGGACGAAGCCACCGGGCCGCTGTGCGGCTCCAACATCTTCCGCTCGTCGTTCTCGAACTGGCAGCCGGGCTATGCAATGGGCCATGTGCTGGCGGATCGCGGCCTGAAGAAGGTGGTCACGCTGACGTGGAAATACGCAGCGGGCGAGCAGTCGGTCAAGGGCTTCAAGGAAGCGTTCGAAGCCAAGGGCGGCAAGGTGGTGAAGGAGTTGAGCCTGCCGTTCCCGAATGTCGAATTCCAGGCGTTGATTACCGAAGTGGCTTCGATCAAGCCCGACGCCGTGTTCGTGTTCTTCGCCGGCGGCGGCGCGGTCAAGTTCGTCAAGGACTGGCAGGCCGCCGGTCTCAAGGACAAGATTCCGCTGTACGCATCAGGCTTCCTGACCGACGGCACGCTCGAGGCGCAGGGTGCCGCGGCGCAGGGTCTGGAGACCACGCTGCACTATGCCGATGGCCTGACCAATCCGCGCGACAAGAGCTTCCGGCTCGACTACGCCAAGTTGTACAAGCTGCAGCCCGATGTCTACGCGGTACAAGGCTACGATGCCGCGCAACTGCTGGCGGCTGGCGCCAATGCGGTCAAGGGCGACATGTCGCGCAAGCCGGAGGTCATCAAGGCGATGGAAGCCGCGAAGGTGGATAGCCCGCGTGGCGCCTTCACGCTGTCGAAGGCGCACAACCCGGTGCAGGACTTCTATCTGCGCAAGGTCGATGGCCGCGACAACAAGGTCAGCAGCGTCGCCGTGAAGGCGCTGGCCGATCCGGCGCGCGGCTGCCGCCTGTAATCGCACGTTGGAAAGCGGCATCGCGATGGACCTTGTCTCGTTTCTGATTCAGTGCCTGAACAGCGTGCAGTACGGGCTGCTGCTGTTCCTCGTGGCCAGCGGCTTGACGCTGATCTTCGGCATCATGGGCGTGATCAATCTCGCACATGGCAGCTTCTACATGCTGGGGGCCTATCTGGCATTCACGCTGGCCAGCCTGACGGGCAACCTGTTCATTGCGCTGCCGCTCGGCATCGTGCTGGCCGTGCTGTTCGGGTACGTGCTGGAGTGGGCCTTCTTCAGCTACCTGTATCAGCGAGACCATCTGCAACAGGTGCTGATGACATACGGGCTAATCCTGGTATTCGAGGAGTTGCGCAGCATCCTGGTGGGCGACGACGTGCACGGTGTGCAAGTGCCGTCGCTGCTCGACTGGTCGCTGCCGGTGGGCAACGACATGACCTATCCGGTGTATCGCCTGTTCATCTCGGCCGTCTGCCTGTTGGTGGCCGGCGCGATGTACTACGTGATTCGCCGCACGCGCGTGGGCATGATGATCCGCGCCGGCGCCACGAACCGCGAGATGGTGCAGTCGCTTGGCGTCAACGTGACCGTGCTCTATCGCTTCGTGTTCGCGCTCGGCGTGGCCCTGGCCGTGCTGGCAGGCATGATCGCCGCGCCTGTTTCCTCGGTCTACCCGGGCATGGGCGGGCAGGTGCTGATCATCTGCTTCGTCGTGGTCGTGATCGGCGGTATCGGCTCGGTCAAGGGTGCGCTGGTGGCGTCGCTGCTGATCGGCTTCGTCGATACGTTCGGCAAGGTGTTCTGGCAGGATGCGGCTGGCGTGCTGGTCTACCTGCTGATGGCCGTGATCCTGCTGTGGAAGCCCCAGGGGCTGTTCCGCGCGGGCTGAGCAGGAAATCCTGACATGCATTCCGATTCCTTGACACCGCCACGACAGGACATCCGCCGCCCGGGCTGGATGGCGGCCGCTGGCTGGCTGGTGGCCTTGGCCGTGCTCTGCACCATGCCGATGCTGCTGACCGCCGACAGCCACAAGTACTACATCGAGCTGCTCAGCAAGGTCATGATCATGGCGATCTTCGCGCTGTCGCTGCAGCTGCTGATTGGCTACACCGGACTGGTGAGCCTGGGCCACGCCGCCTACTTCGCGATGGCCGCCTATGCCACGGCGATGCTGGCGCCCGAGAGCGGGCCGGGCAATGGCTGGCTGTTGCTGTTCGGCGCCGTGGGCGCGGCGGCC